>DATJWI010000205.1:0-6949 GCA_035501375.1 Solirubrobacteraceae bacterium | reverse complement strand
AGCCGCGGTCGCGGGCGGCTTTGATCGCGGCCCAGGCCAGGCGCGGGCTTCCCTGGCCGGTGGGCCGGGCGAGCAGGCCGAGGGCGCCGCCGGGCGCGAGCTCGACGGCGCCGGCGCGCTCGGCGATCGACAGGAGCACGCGGTCGCCGTCGTCGAGGTCGTTATGGCCGATGACCGCGACGCCGTCCTCGGGGCGCGCGCGGCGACGCAAAGCGGCGACGAAGGACTTGACGTCGGCGACCGTGGTCGAGCGCTCGGTGTTGAAGCGGATCAGGCGGCCGAGGTCCATGCGCGAGGCGAGCAGGAGCGCACGGGCGGGCCGACCGTCGCGCCCGGCGCGGCCGGCCTCCTGGTAGTAGGCCTCGAGGCTGGTGGGCAGAGCCCAGTGAGCGACGGTGCGGACATCGGCCTTGTCGACGCCCATGCCGAAAGCGTTGGTGGCGACGATGACCTCGGCGGCGCCGGACATGAAGGCCTCCTGTGAGCGGGTGCGGGCAACCGGGGACATGCCGGCGTGGTAGGAGACCGCGGCGAGGCCGGCGTCGCGGACGAGCTCGGTGACGGAGTCGGTGTCGCGACGGGTGCCGCAGTAGACGATCGCCGGAAGGGATCTGGCCGCTCCCGCCCTGCGGGCGGCCCCGCGCTCTCCGCCAGCCTCGCGATCACCGCCAGCTTCGGTCTCCCCGCCAGCGTCAGCCTCAACGCCGCCGCCCTCTCTCAGGGCCCCGCCAGCCTGAGCCTCCCCGGCGAGCACGGCGAGCAGGGCGGCGCGCTTGCGGGCGACGGCGCCGGAGCCGGCGAAGGAGAGAACGTCGAAGGCGAGGTTGGGACGGTCGAAGCCGGCGCGCACGGAGACGGGATCTTCGAGGCCCAGGCGAAAAGCGATCTCGCGGGCGACGCGGGGGGTGGCGGTCGCGGTGGCGGCCATCACGGGCGGGCGGCCGAGGGCGGCGATCGCCTCACGCAGGCGCAGGTAGTCGGGGCGGAAGTCGTGGCCCCACTCGGTGACGCAGTGGGCCTCGTCGACGACGAACAGGGAGACGCGGCGCTGGGCGAGCGCGTCGCGGAAGGCGATCGAGGCGAAACGCTCGGGGGCGGCCAGCACGAGCCGGGCCTCGCCACCGGAGATCTGGCGCAGTGCGACGGCGTTGTGGCCGTCGGCCATGCCGGAGGCGAGCATCGCGGCGGGCACGCCGGCGTGGCGCAGGCGTTGCAGCTGGTCGGCCATCAGGGCGATCAGCGGACTGACGACGAGCACGAGGCCATCGTCGACGAGCGCCGGGAGCTGGTAGCAGAGCGACTTGCCGCCGCCGGTCGGCATCACGACCAGACAGTCGCGGCCGGCCAGGGCGGCGGCGAGCGCCTCACGCTGGCCGGGCCTGAACGCGGAGAGCCCGAACCGTTGCAGCAGAACCTCGGGCGAGTCGCCTGAAGGAGACATCTGAATCAAGGTACAGACAGCTGCGGAGGGGGCCGGCGAGCGCACGCCGGACCGCCCAGCACGCCGGCTGGTGGCGTCGAAGGCCGGACGGGCGGCGTCTGTGCGAAAGTCGTGGGCGACTGGGGCCGAGAGGGGTGGCCGGGAGGCGGCGGGTGGCCGGGCGCCGTTCGTCGAGGCCGGGCGAGCGGCGGCTCAGCCTTCGCGGCGGTAGCTCAGTCTTGCCGACGCCTGAGCCGGGAGGCGCGGTGCTGGCGCAGGGCGCGGGCCACGTGGCCGTGAGCCGTGTGGGCCTCCTCGGGCGTGAGCGTCGTGTGCTGGCGCTCCAGGTAGGCGGGAAGCATTCGGGCGGGCAGGACGCGCACGCCTCGGCGCCGCGCCAGAGGGCGGTCGACCCAGGCCCGGCTGTAGACGAGCAAGGGCTCGACCGGGAGACCGGTCACGTGGGCGATCGCGCGGCGCTGGGCCTGGGCCTGGGCGAACGTGGCGCCGTGGATGCGCGAGACCCGGACCGGGCCGGCGTGGCTCTTGGTCTCGACCGTGAAGACGCCGGCCGGGCCGATCAGGATGTGGTCGACGTTGCCGTTGCCGAGGCTCGCGTCGTGAATGGCCTGCCAGCCGCGGTCCTCGAGGCCGTCGAGCAGGCTGCCGACCTGCTCCTCGCCGGTCGCGCCGCGATCGTGGCGCTCGAGCAATGGCATTACGTAGCGAGAGACGACGAACATCGCCGCCAGGAGCGCGACCTCGGAGGCGAGGAAGAGGACGCTGTGCAGACCGAGCTCGCGGCCGAGCAGCGCGGTGGCGACGGCGAGGAAGCCGAGGGCGAGCAGGGTGCGCAGGCGCAGGCGCTGCACGAGCGCGCGGGCGTGCTGGCCTGGGGCGCGGGCGCTGGGATCTTCGGCGATGGCGTGGATGACGTACATCTGGGGGTGCAGGCGAAACGGTCGTCCGGGTGACCCTCTTTGCGGGATCGGCCGGGTGAGGCTTCTCGAAATTTGCGCTGTCTACGCGCGCGCGGAGGGCAGCTTTGTTGAACCTGACTCGCTCCGTCCTACATCGGCCAGGACCGGCCAAGTCCTTTAGACCGAGGCCCGGAAAGGCCTGTCCCAGCTGATCGTTCGAGCTGTCCGCCGGCCAGGACCGGCCAAGTCCTTTAGACCGAGCCCAGGAAGGCCGGCCCTGGCCGATCGTTCGAGCTGTCTGGATCGCCGGATATCGAGTGGGGCACGCGAAAAACGGCGGTGGATGCGTGGAGGCGAAAGCTGTTTGCCTAAAGCCGAAGCGTGGTAACGCCGAAGCCGACAGCAAAGAAGATCGCAGGAGATCGACGAGCCGAGCACGGATGCCGAGCATGTACCGACGCCAAGACCAATCGCCGCCATCAGACGTATGTCTGCTGCTGCGCGCGTACGCGGAGCAGCGCTGGCTGAGCCGCGAAGTCGTACCGGTGCTGCGCCAGCTGGAGAGCCCGGACGATCTTCCAGAAGAGCAACTGGGAGCGGCGCTGGCCTATCTGGAGGTCATCTGGATCGAGGCGTTGCGCCACGCGGCGGAGACCAAAGCGGCGTTCGCGGCCCTGGACGACGAGCCGACAGGTATGGGCGAGGCGCTGCCATCCACGGCGCGGCGCTACCACTCGGCGATCGTCGCCTTGCGCGATGCGGTCGCCAGGCACGTGAACCGGCTGCTGGCGGGAACCTCCGAGTACGACGATCGCGTAGGCTCTGCGGCCCTTGAGCCCGGCCTTCGACCTGCAATCCCATTCGACCTGCTCTGACGGAGCGCTCGAGCCCGGCGAGGTGGTGGCCAGAGCGGCCGGCGCCGGTGTCGAGCTGCTGGCGCTCTCAGACCACGACACGGTCGCGGGCGTGTCGGAGGCCGTCGCTGCCGGCAAGAGCCTTGGTGTGAGGGTGGTGCCCGCGGTCGAGATCTCCTCGATCGACGACCCGGCCGCCGACGGCGATCCCGATCCTGGCCACACGGCTCGAGAACTGCACATCCTTGGCTACGGGATCGACCACGAAGACCAAGCGTTCGAGCAGACCTTGCTCGAGTTCCTGGCCGACCGCGAGCGCCGGACCCTGCGGATGGCGCAGGCCCTGAAGGACGAGGGCCTGGAGCTCGACGAAGCGGCGATCGCGGCGAGGGTCGCCGAAGGCAAGCCGATCGGCAGACCGCACCTGGCCGAAGCCGTGCTCGGCGCCTCCGCCAACGCGGCCAGGCTGCGCGAGGAGCAGATCGACGATGTGGGCTCGCTGATCAGGGGCTATTTGATCGAGGGCAGGCCGGCGTTCAGGCTGCGCGAGACACCGACCGTGGCCGAGGCGATCGCGGCGATCCACGGCGCCGGTGGCGTGGCGGTGTGGGCGCACCCCTTCTGGGACGTAAAAGACCCGGATGAGGCGCTGGCGATGATCGAGCGCTTCGAGGCGAAGGGCATCGACGGGGTCGAGGTCTTCTACATCACCCATGACAGAGCCCAGACCGAGCTGCTGTACGAGCGCTGTAGCGAGCTGGGCTTGCTGAGCACCGGCTCCTCGGACTTCCACGGCCCCGAGAACAGACAGTTCCACGAGTTTATGGCGTTCGAGACCTACGGCCTGGAACCGGACCTCGGCCGGCTGGTCTGAGACTGGCCGGAAGGGGCTGGGACCCAGCCTGAGGGATCGTGCGAGGAGCCCGGCCAGCAGCGCCCGAGGCATCCGGGGCGAGCTGGCCTGAAGGTCAGGCCGCGGGCGCCAGCCGGTAAGCCAGGGCCTCCAAGGCGAGCTCCTCGGCGACGTTGATCTGGAGCCTGGACCTGGCGTCGCGCACGCGCGCGACGCCACCCCGCGCCGCTTTGCGATCAAGGCGGTCGGCGTCCTGTTGCAGCTGGGGCTGGCGGTCGAGCGCGTACACGAGCCCGGGGGCGCCTTCCTGGAGGCAGACGATGTCGCGCAGCCACAGCTCGGCCAGTTGCAGCGCGCCGTCGAGCGCCAGGGCCCTGGCTCGGCGTTCGGCGCGGCGGGCGGCCTCGAGGCCTTCCCGTTCGAGCCGTTTGCGTTCCTTGGCGGGGACGAACTCCAGATCGTCGGTCAAGCGCTTGGCGGCCTCTTCGCCGGCGTTGGCCCCGGCCGCCTTGGCGACGTCGAGCAGAGCCTTCAGGCCGGCCTCGGAAGCCTCGCCGGCGAGACCGGCGCGCACGTAGGCCTCGGCGGCGGCGCGCAGCGCTTGCCCCTCGGGGCTGGCCAGCGCGCGCGCGCGCTCGACGTCCCCCAGCGCGAGGCGCGCGCAGGCCCGGGCTCGGGGCTCCTCGGCGCAGGCGCCCTCCGCCAAGAGGCGACGTGCGATCTCCTCGGAGCCGGGGGCGTCGAAGCGGACGTGCACGCAGCGCGAAGCGATCGTCGGCAGGACCTCCTGCGGGCGGTCGCTGACCAGCAGGAGGTGCACGTAGGCGGGCGGCTCCTCCAAGGTCTTGAGCAGCCTGTTGGCGGCCTGGTCGTTCAGGCGCTCGGGGCCCTCGATCACGAACACGCGGCGGGCCGACTCGAATGGCGTCAGGGCGGCCGCGCCGACGACGGCCTCGTCGATGTCGCCGACGAGCATTTCGGCGGCGCCGGACGGGGCAACCCAGGTCAGGTCGGGATGCGTGCCCCGGGCCGCCCGCTCGCGTGCCGCGCGCGCGGCCTCCGGGCTCACGGTCGGCGGGTTGGCCGTCCGCCCCATGTCAGCGAACCCCGACGCGATGGGATCCGGGTCGGGGGGCCCGGCGGCCAACAGCTCGCCCGCGAACGCGCGCGCGAGCGCGCGCTTGCCGGCGCCGGCCGGACCGTGCAAGAGGTAGGCATGCGAGGGTGCGCGGCCGGGCAGCCCGGCGAGCGCAGCGCCGAGCACCGCCCGGGCGTGCGGATGGGACTCGATCCCCGGCAGCGCCCGGCTCGCCTGCATGTTGTTCACCGGGCCATCGTAATACGGTGCCGGTGTGCCACAGGGGCGGCTGATCACGATCGAGGGCCTCGACGGCGCCGGCAAGTCGACGCTCGGCCTTGGTCTGTATGCGGCCCTCGGCGAGCGGGGGGTCCGCGTCGAGCTGCTGCGCGAGCCCGGCGGGGTCGCTCTCTCGGAGGGCATCCGAGGACTGGTGATGGATCCAGGGCTGACGATGGACCCGAGAGCCGAGGCCCTGCTGTACGCGGCGGCCAGGGCCCAGCTCGTGCGCGAGCGCCTGCGGCCGCTGCTGGGCGCGGGCGCGACGGTGCTGCTGGATCGCTACGTCGACTCCTCGTTGGCCTACCAGGGAGCGGGTCGGGAACTTGGGGTCGAGCAGGTCAGGGAGCTCAACAGGTTCGCCACCGCGGGCCTCGAACCAGACCGCACCTTGCTGTTGCGCATCGACCCGGCGACCGGGCGCGCGCGCCAGGCCGGGCGCGGCGGCACGGCCGACAGGCTCGAGCGCGAGGACGAAGCCTTCTTCGGGCGCATCGCCGACGCCTACGACGAGCTGGCCGCGGCCGAGCCCGATCGCTTCAGGGTGCTCGACGCGACGTTGCCGCCGCCACGCGTGCTGGCCGACGCGATCGGGGCGATCGAGGACCTACTATGAGCGGTGTTTTGGCGGCAGCCGTCACGACCACACAGCCCTCCGGGGCGATCCGGACACGCGCTCTCAAAGCCGGGCCTGGCCCACACCCGGTTATACCTCGTTCGACGGCCACCCCAACCGCGACGAGCAGTCCCTCGACCGGGACCGTCGCCAGCTCGCTCACACTTCCTTCGACGGCGACCCACGCGCGCGCGCGGCAGTTCGGCTCGAGACCCGACTCCGGACATGTGTCCGACGCCGCGATCGTCCTCGCCGCGGTCGCGATCCTGGTCCTGCTCGCGACGGCCGCCTGGGCGTTCGCCAAGTCGCGCGCCTACGAGCCGCGCTGGCTGCTGTCCCTGCGCCATGCGCTGGCCGAGACCGGCTACCGCACGTCTGCCGCCTGGGCCGAATTTCAGGACTGGGTCAAGCTCGGCCGCTGAGCACACCCGGGCCGAAATCCGCACGTTGCGGGGACCCCAGACCGCACGTTGCGAGCTTCTAAAATAAGGGTCGCTCCGCACGCCTTTCCGTCCGAGCCAAGCGGGACGATGTTCGGCCCCAGACAAGGAGCAAGGCCGATGGAGACCACCATTCATTCAACCCCCGCCGAGGCTTCGGCGCCAGGCGCCGGGCTCACGATCGAACGTCGCTACACGACGCCCGACACCGACCCCTTCGACGCGGTCGAGTGGGAGCTACGCGATGCGCGCATCGGCCACGGCGAGAAGGTCGCCTTCGAGCAGACAGACGTCGAGTTCCCAAAGACCTGGTCCCAGAACGCGACCAACATCGTCGCCCAGAAGTACTTCAGGGGCCGCCTCGGCCACCCCGCCAGGGAGCGCTCGGTCAAGCAGATGATCGCCAGGGTCGCCGGCACGATCGCCGGCTGGGGTCGTGAGCGCGGCTACTTCGCGACCGCGGCCGACGGCGAGGCCTTCGAGGCCGAG
>DATJWI010000204.1:0-3239 GCA_035501375.1 Solirubrobacteraceae bacterium | reverse complement strand
TCGAACACGACCCGGCCGGAGCGGGCGGCGGGCTTGAAGGAGAACTCGAGACCCTGCCCGTCACGTGCATCCCGTTCGATGCGATCCATCTTCGCCAGCTTCTTGACGCGCGCCTGGGCCTGTTTCGCCTTGGTCGCCTTGTAACGGAAGCGCTCGACGAAGCGCTCCATGCGCGCGATCTCAGCCTTCTGCTTGTCGATCGCCTTGCCCAGGGCCATCTCCCGGGCGGCCTGCTCGCGCCGCCAGGCGTGCCAGCTGCCGGCGAAGAAGCGCGCGCGGCCGGCCTCGAGCTCCAGTACCGACGTGCCGACGGCCTCCAGGAACCAGCGGTCGTGGGCCACCAGCACGACGGCGGCCTGCAGCGAGACGAGCGTCTGCTCGAGCCACTCAAGGGACTCGATGTCGAGGTGGTTGGTGGGCTCGTCCAGCAGCAGCACGTCCGCGTTCGTGGCCAGGGCCCTGGCCAGCGAGGCGCGCGTGAGCTGGCCGCCGGAGAAGGTGTCGAGCGGGCGGTCGAGGTCGGCGTCGGCGAAGCCGAGCCCGTGCGCCATCGCGCGCGCCCGGTCGCGCCAAAGATAGCCGCCGAGCGTCTCGAAGCGGGCCTGCGCACGAGCGTAGCGGTCGAGCGTGGGCTCATCGGTGGCGCCTTCGGCCATCTGCGACTCCAGCTCCGCGATCCTGGCCTCGATGCGCAGCTCCTCGGCGCAGCCGGAAGCGATGTACTCGCGCAGGGGAAGCCCGCGCGCACGGGGAGGACGCTGGTCGTGCAGCGCGATCCGCACCCCTTTTGCCACGTTCAGCTCACCTCGGTCGATCGAGGCCTCGCCCGCGAGCGCGCGCAGGAGCGTCGTCTTGCCGGCGCCATTGCGCCCCGCGAGCGTCATCCGTTCGCGGCGCTCGAGCTTGAACGAGACGCCGCCCAGCAGCGGCCGTCCGGCCATGTCGATGTGGATGTCCGCGGCGATCAGGAGTGCCATCGCAGGTGATGGTAGGCGTGGACAGCGGCCCTTCCCGGGCAAGGGCCTCGGCGTACGCACCCAGCCGCCCCACGCCCGCGCGCTGCGGTAGCATCCGGCCCCGATGAGCCGCCTCCGGAGAATCGCGACCGCCTCGGCGACCGCCGCGCTGCTGGCGCTCACGCTCGCCCCGGCGGCCCTCGCCGAAAACGACGGCCGCGGCTCCTACGGCGCCACGGACGACAAGGTGGTGACCAACGCCGGCTTCATGGTCATCGCGTTCTTCGCGCTGTTCGTGTTCGTGATGAGCACGATCCAGTGGCGCCTGGAGAAGCGCAAGGCGGCGGGCAAGGCCGCCAAGAAGCAACTGCGCAACGTCGACTTCGGCGGCGGCTGGTAGCGCCGGCCGCGGGGCCACGCCCCCACGGCCCCAGCGCACGTCGAGACCGACACTGTCATGAGCGAGCCCGACGCGGTCCGGAACGAGCCCGACGCCGTCCTCTACGAGCGAGTCGGCTCGGCGGCGCTGATCACGATCGACCGCCAGGACCGGCGCAACGCGGTTGACGGCGACACGGCCGCCAAGCTGCACCAGGCGTACCTGCGCTTCGAGGCCGACGACGATGCGCGTGTGCTGGTGCTGACGGGCGCAGGCGGAGTCTCGTTCTGCGCCGGGGCCGACCTGAAGGCGACGGAGACGATGGCCGGCCGGCTGATGAGCCCGGAGGGACCGATGGGCTTCACGCGGCTGACACCGTCCAAGCCGACGATCGCCGCGATCTCGGGGTTCTGTTTGGCCGGCGGCCTGGAGATCGCGCTGTGGTGCGATTTGCGGATCGCCACCGAAGGCTCGACCCTCGGCTACCCGGAGCGGCGCTGGGGCGTGCCCTTGATCGACGGCGGCACGCAGCGCCTGCCCCGTATCGTCGGCCTGGGCCGCGCCCTCGACCTGATCCTGACGGGACGCATGATCGACGCGCGCGAGGCTTTGACGATGGGCCTCCTGACCGAGGTCGTGCCGGCGGGCGCGCACCTGGAGCGCGCGCTCGCGCTGGCCGAGGGCCTGTCGCGCTTTCCGCAGCGCACGATGCTGGCCGACAGGCGCGCCGCGATCGAAGGCCTCGGGATGCCGCTCGCGGACGGTCTGGCCCTGGAGGCTAAGGCCGGTCCCGAGGTCTTCGCCGACGGAGCCCTCGGAGCCGCCCGGTTCGCCGCCGGCGAGGGCCGCGGCGGCGCGGGCGCGGGCGCCTGAACCGCCGCCGCGCTCTAACGGGCCGGCCCAGGACGCCTCGCCTCAGAGGCCGACTGCCCCCCTGGAACCCACCCGGCACCGATATGCTCGCCTGACATGGCTTACTTCGTGACAGGGGCGACCGGTTTCATCGGGCGCAGGCTCGTCGAAGAGCTGCTGGACAAGCGCCAGGGCAAGGTGTACGTGCTGGTCAGACCCGACTCGGCGGGCAAGCTGGAAGATCTCGTCGAGCGCTGGAAGGCGGTCGCGGGCCAGGGCGCGGGCAAGCGGGTCGTGCCCGTGTTCGGCGACCTGAGGCGGCCGCTGTTGGGCGTCGAGCGCGAGCGCGTGCAGGAGTTGAGGGGCAAGATCGCGGACTTCATCCACCTGGCCGCCATCTATGACATGACCGCGCCGGCCGAGCAGAACACGGCCGTCAACGTGGGCGGCACCACGCACGCGATCGAGCTGGCGCGGGCGCTCGACGCCGAGCGCCTGCACCACGTCTCCTCGATCGCGGTGGCGGGCACCTATCGGGGCGTGTTCGAGGAGAGCATGTTCGACGAGGGCCAGCGCCTGCCCTCGCCCTATCACCGCACGAAGTTCGAGTCCGAGCGGATCGTGCGCGAGCAGTCCTACCTGCCCTGGCGGATCTATCGGCCGGCGATCGTGGTGGGCGACTCGAGGACCGGCGAGATGGACAAGATCGACGGCCCGTACTACTTCTTCAGGGCGATCCAGCGCGCCCGGCAACTGCTGCCCGAGTGGGCGCCGCTCGTCGGCGTCGACCTGGGCGCCACGAACGTGGTGCCGGTCGACTGGGTCGCCAGCGCTCTGGAGCACATCGCCCACGAGCCGGGTCTCGACGGCAAAGCCTTTCATCTGGTCGACCCGCGCGGGCAGCGCGTACAGGATCTGATCAACGAGCTGGCCCACGCCGCGCACGCGCCGAGGGTGGCGTTCAGCATCGACAAACGCCTGACCGACCCGATCCCGAAGTGGCCGCTGCAGCTGGCGCTCGCCCTGCCGCCGTGGCGCCAGGCCAAGAAGGC
>DATJWI010000203.1:0-4602 GCA_035501375.1 Solirubrobacteraceae bacterium | reverse complement strand
TGGTACCTGCAGGTTCTGACCGGCGAACAGTACGTCCAGGAAGCCTCCGCCAACGCGGTCCGCAAGCTGCCGATCGCGGCTCCGCGCGGGCAGATCCTCGGCCGCGAAGGCCGGCCGATCGCCGCCAGCGTCGTGACCAACGCGGTCCAGATCGTGCCCTCGGCGCTGCCGCGCGCGCGTCGGCCTCGTCTCGAGCTCTACCGGCGTCTGGGCAGGCTCCTGGGAATGAGCCCCGCCCACATCCAGGCGCTGGTGATCAAGGGACGCACGGCCCTGCCCTACGCGCCGGTAACGATCAAGACGGCCGCCGGGCCGGGGGTCCTGACCGTGCTCGCCGAGCAGCAGGCGAAGTACCCGGGAGTCACCCAGCAGCCGGTCTCGATTCGGTCCTACCCCTACGGCAAGATGGCCTCGAACGCGCTCGGCTACGTCGGCCAGGTGTCCTCAGAAGATCTAAAGCGCAAGGCCTTCAAGGGCGTTCAGCAGGGAACGGTCGTCGGTCAGGAAGGCCTGGAGTACTACTACGATCGTTACCTGCGCGGCCAGGACGGCGAGCAGCGCGTGCAGGTCAACTCCTCCGGCTATCCGGTGCCCACCCGCCTGCAGCCGACACCGCCGAAGGCCGGCTACACCTTGAAGACGACGCTCGATCTGCCGCTGCAGCGCGAGGCCGAAAAGGCGCTCCTGCAGGGGATCGAAAACGCGCGCGCCGGCGGTAAACCGGCGACCGCGGGGGCGTTCACCGCGCTCGACCCGCGCAACGGTGAAGTGCTGGCGATCGGATCCTGGCCGACGTTCGATCCCAACAGGTTCGCCAAGCCCCTTACCGAACGCGAATACCATGAATTGGAGGGTCTTACGGGTGGCGTCGGCGGCGAGGAAGCCGCGCCGCTGGTCGATCGCGCGACCGGCGGCGCCTATCCGACCGGCTCCACGTTCAAGCCGATCACCGCGATGGCGGCCCTCGAAGCGGGCGTCATCAACCCGAGCGAGGGTCTCGGTGGCGGACAGTGCATCGATGTCGGCGGCGAGCAGTTCTGCAACTCCGGCCACGCCGATTACGGCGCCGTCGGGCTCGTCGAAGCCCTGAAGGTCTCCTCGGACACGTACTTCTTCACGGTCGGCGAGCTGGCAAACAAGTACGGCAACGTCATCCAGAACAAGGCCCACGAACTTGGGATCGGCAGACAGACGGGAATCGACCTGCCGAGCGAGACGACCGGCACCGTGCCAAGCCGTCAATGGCTTGTCGAACAGAACCGGGCCGAAGCGCGCTGTGAGCGCGCACACCACGGCAACCCCTGCCACATCGTCGCCGAACCCGGCGAGCCCTGGACCGTCGGCTACAACATGGACCTGGCCGTCGGTCAGGGCAGCCTGCAGACCGATCCGCTGCAAATGGCGGTCGCCTACTCGACGCTCACCAACTCATACATCAACGGCGGCGACGGCGTCGTCGTGCGCCCGCACATAGGCTCGGCGATCGAGAACGCCCAGGGTCAACTCGTGCAAGCCCTCAGCTTCCCGCCAGTCCGACATGTGCATCTCAACGACACGTATCTGAGCGACGTCATGCAGGGCATCCACGAGGCCGCCAGCCAGCCGGGCGGCACCTCGGCCGACGTTTGGGCAGGCTGGAACCAGGAACAGCACCCGGTCTACGGCAAGACCGGCACCGCCGAACGCGCGGGCCAGGTCGAACAGTCGTGGTACATGTGCTACATCGCCGACCCGTCCCGGCCGATCGTGATCGCCGTGACCGTCCAGCAGGGCGGCTTCGGCGCCGAAACGGCCGCGCCGATCGCCAGGCTGATCGCCTCGCAGTGGTTCGGCGCAGCCAAGAAGTTCGTCGTCGGGACATCCAAGACCTTCTGAGCCTGACTTGAGTCCTCATGCGACCATCCGCCCGAGCCCGTCCCCGGGCAAAGCGTCCCCGAGCCAGGCCTTTCGTTTGACATGAGCCCCACGTCTTTGCCCAGCCCGATCCGACCCGCCGAGGCTCCGTCCGCCCCGGTCGCCGGCCCCCGCACGCTCAGGCTGCCGCTCGACCCGCTCCTGACGCTGGCCGTCCTCGGCCTGGGGATCGCCTCGATCGTGACCCTCGGCACGGCCACCCGCGAACTGATCCCAAGCGATCCCAACTACTACGTCAAGCGTCAGACGATCTACCTGCTGATCGGCGGGCTTTTCATGCTCGTGCTCTCGCGCATCGACTACGCGCGCCTGCGCCAGCTCAAAAACGGGCTCTATGGCCTGCTGCTGTTCAGCATCCTCGCCGTCCTGGCGGCCGGGCACGCGACCAACGGCGCCCAGCGCGCGATCAGCCTGCCGTTCTTCTCATTCCAGGGCTCCGAGCTCGGCAAGGTCCTGCTGATCCTGTCCTTGGCGGCGTTCATGGTCGAGCGCTCGCGCCGCCTGCGCGAGCGAGATACGACCGCGCGCGTCCTGATCGCGGCGCTCGTGCCGGCGATGCTCGTGATCGCCCAGCCGGACCTGGGCTCGGGCCTGGTCTACATGGCGATCGCGTTCGTGCTCCTGTTCGTCGCGGGCACACCCTGGCGCCAGTTGGGAGCGCTCGTGGCGCTCGTCTGCGTGTCGGCGACGATCGTGCTGGTGGCCGCGCCCGCCCTCGGCGTGCACGTGCTCAAGCCCTACCAGGCCGAACGGCTGACGGCATTCCTGCATCCCTCCTCGAACTTCCAGGAAATCAAAGAAAAGGAAGCCGAGACCAGCGAACCCGATCCCGCCTATCAGCTGGCCGAGTCCAAGATCGCGATCGGCTCGGGCCAGAAGACCGGTCAGGGGTCGAACTCGACCCAGCTCACGGGCAGCTACCTGCCGGAGGCCGACACCGACTTCGTGTTCGCCTCCGCCAGCGAGCAGTACGGTTTCGTGGGCGCCGGCCTTGTGCTGTGCCTGTATGCGCTCCTGATCTGGCGCACCCTGCGGATCCTGACGATGTCCAAGGATCTGTTCGGGTCCCTGATAGCCGCCGGGGTAGTGGCTATGCTGATGTTCCAAGTGTTCGTGAACGTGGGAATGACCATTGGGATCATGCCCATCACCGGCGTCACGCTGCCCCTCATGAGCTATGGCGGCTCGTCGGTGATCACCACTCTTCTGGCCGTAGGTCTGCTGCAGTCGATCTACGTCCGGGCACGCGCCACTGCTGCGCTGAAGGGCCGCGTGCCGATCTGATGCCATGACAATGACAAGACTGGACAAAGACATTGAGAAAGCAAGTGCTTGTGAGCGTCGACCGCGCGGAGACGCGCGTCGCGCTGCTGGAGGCGCCCGACAAGCAGGGCGCGAAAGCTGCGACCAAAGGCCGGCGCCGGAGCGCCGCCGCCAAGCCGGGGGCCGGCTACCGGATCGCTGAGCTCTACATCGAGCGTCGCGGCGGGCGCTCGATCGTCGGCAACATCTACAAGGGCAAGGTCGACAACGTCCTCCCGGGCCTCGAGGCCGCGTTCGTCGACATCGGCCTTGAGAAGAACGGCTTTTTGCACGTCGACGAGATCGTGCTGCCGGGCGTCGAGATCGCCAAGCGCGGCCGCGGCTCCACGAGGATCGCCGAGCTGCTGAAGCCGGGCCAGGAGGTCGTCGTGCAGGTAATCAAAGATCCGTTGAAGACCAAGGGCGCGCGTCTGTCGATGGAGTTGACGATCGCCGGCCGCTACATGGTCTATGCCCCCACCGGCGAGGGCATCGGCGTGTCCCGGCGACTCGAAGACAAAGAGCGCGAGCGCCTGCGCAAGCAGACCGCCAAGCTCGATCTCGGCGGCGGCGGGGCGATCGTCAGGACCGCCGCCCACGGCGCCAAGCGCGAGGACTTCGAACGCGAGCTGACCTACCTGCACAAGCTCCACGAGGTCCTTGACAAGCGCGTCAGCGAGACCGTCGCCCCCGACCTGGTCTTCCAGGAGGCCGACCTGTCGGTGCGGGTCGTGCGCGACATCTTCTCCGAACACTTCGAGCGCGCGATCGTTGACGACGAGCAGCAGCACCATCGCCTGGTCTCGTTCTTCGCCCGAACCGCCCCCGAGCTGGTGGAGCGCGTCGAGCTGTGGCAGGGGCCGGAGCCCCTGTTCGAGGCATACGGCGTGGAGCGGGCGATCGAAGGCGTGCTCTCCAAGCGCGTGGACCTGCCCAGCGGCGGCTATTTGATCATCGACTACGCCGAGGCTCTGACCGTGATCGACGTCAACTCCGGCAGCTTCATCGGCCGTGGCAAGGGCGCGGGCCTGGAGGACACGATCACGCGCACGAACCTCGAGGCCGCCGAGGAGGTCGTCAACCAGCTGCGGCTGCGCGACATCGGCGGGATCATCGTCATCGACTTCATCGACATGGCCCGTGCGCGCAACCGCGACGCGGTCATGAAGGTGCTGCGCAAGACCCTCGACGAGGACCGCACCAAGACGTTCACCGCCGAGATCTCGAAGCTCGGGCTCGTGGAGATGACGCGCCAGAACGTCACCGAGGGGGTGCGCGAGATCATGACCCGCCCCTGCCCGACGTGCGAGGGCGAGGGCGTGATCCGCTCCGAGGAGACGATCGCCATCGAATTCGAGCGCCGTCTGCGCGACGTCGCGGCCGAGC
>DATJWI010000202.1:0-2270 GCA_035501375.1 Solirubrobacteraceae bacterium | reverse complement strand
GGTCGCGGTTCTGGCCGCCGCCGCCGGGCTGTACCTGGCGGTGAAGGCCGATCTCGGCAACGAAGTCGACAAGGGCTTGAAGGCCAGGGCCAGCCTTTTCATGACGCCGCCGCCGGGCGCCGCGGCGGGCGGGCCGGTCGAAGGGCGGGGTGGCGCCGAGGGGCCGACCGGATCGCCGCCGGGCCTGTTCGGAGCGCCGTCGGCAGGGCCCGCGCGCGGGCGAGACGGCGGGGTGGGGCTGCCGAGGAGCGTGCAGCCGGCGCCTTTCGGAGGCGCGTCCGGGTACGTCCAGTTCGTGGAACCGAGCGGCCAGGTCCACGTGCCGGGAGGCCAAGGGAACGAGTCGAAACAGATACCGACGAACGCTTCCGACCTGGCGATCGCCCGAACAGGCGAAGGCAGCGTGCTCAGCGACCGGACGGTAAGGGGCGCCGAGCTGAGGGTCCTGACCGAGGGTCTCGGCCGATCGGGCGTCGGCCGGGGCGGCGCGGTCATGGTCGCCAGGCCGCTGAACGAGGTCAACAGCGAGCTGAGCAGGCTGCTCCTGATCCTGGCGGCGGTCGGCCTGGCCGGGATCGCGCTCGCGCTCGCGCTGGGCGCGCTCGTGGCGAAGGTCGCCCTGGCGCCGGTCAGGCGGTTCACGGCGAGGACCGAGACGCTGACCGAGGAGGGCGCCTTGGCCGATCTTCGATCGGTCGGGCCAAGCCTGGACCTCACGAAGCGGCTCGACGTCGAGGGCCGTGACGAGCTGGCCAGGCTGGCCGAGAGCTTCAACAGGACGCTCGACGCCCTCGAGCAGTCGGTGATCACGCAGCGCCAGCTGGTCGCCGACGCCGGACACGAGCTGCGCACGCCGATCGCCAGCCTCAGGGCCAACATCCAGACGCTCAGCGAAGCCGAGCGGCTGCCGCCAGCCGACCTGGACAGCCTGAAAGCGGACATCTTGGCCGAGCTCGACGAGCTGACCTCGCTCGTGGCGGACGTCGTCGAGCTCGCGCGCGGCGCCGGTCCAGACAGGGGAGTGCAGGAGGGAGAGGTGCGTCTCGACCAGGTCGTCAGCTCGGCGATCGCCAAGGTCGCACGGCGCGGAAACGTGCGCATCGACCAGCGTTTGGAACCGACCGTCGTGACCGGGGCCGGCGAGCGGATCGAACGGGTCGTCTCCAACCTCCTCGAGAACGCCCGCAAGTGGAGCCCGCCGGACGGAGTCGTCGAGGTCGAGCTGCGCGACGGGGTCTTGAAGGTGCGCGATCACGGGCCCGGCTTCGAGGATGCCGACCTCGCGCACGTATTCGACCGCTTCTATCGGGCCGACGGCGCCAGGGCTCTGCCCGGCTCGGGCCTCGGCCTCGCGATCGTCAAGCAGGCGGCGGAGTCGTGCGGCGGCTACGCCAAGGCCGGCAACGCGCCCGACGGCGGCGCCGTCCTGGAGGTCAGCTTCGGGCCGCAAACGGCGTTCTCGGCGCCCCCATCCGGCGGGTGAGCGTCGGCCACGGCCAGGCTCAAACGAGATCGAACGCCGCGTGGATCGCGTCGGTGAGAGCATCCTCTTGGCGGTCGAGCAACATGCCGATCTGCGCTCCCAGGGCAGGCTTTGGAATCGTGGTGATGTTGTCGCAGCTGACGACCGACGGCTCCGACAGGCCATTGGCGGCGTCGACCGGAACCTCGGTCGAGAGGCCGCGGATGGTTGTGGTTATCGGCGCGATCGTGACCGTTGTCAGGTGTGGTCGTACGAGCTCGCGCGTGAGCACAAGCACGGGTCGCGTCTTGTCGAGCGCCGCCAGGCAGATCGGGCGCATCAGGCGAGCTTGGACGGCAGGCCGGCGGCGTGCTCGGCCAGGCCGGCCAGCTCCGGGTCCGGGCCGGCGCCGGCCAGGATCTCGGCGTCGCGTTCGGCGCGCGCGCGTCTGCGCTCGCGTTCGAGCGCCTTCCTGACGACTGCCGCACGACTGCGACTCGCGCCGGAGTCGATCAGCTCGTCCACGAACTCGACGAGGTCGTCTGGAAGCCGGACCGCTATCTGACTGCTCATACCAAAACGGTAACAGAACGGTATGCACTCTTGGTGCTTTCGCATGGCTTGGCGTGCCGGCTCGAGTCGCTCGACGAAGAGGCGCCCCGTCCGCTTTGGGCCTTCGCCCTCCGTAGTCTGCCGCACCAGACAACGGTCGGATACGGACGTGGGACTCTCTCGCCGGGTGTAGCGTCAGGTCCAGGATGTTGCAACGGAGGCTGCATAGGTCGCCCGGAGATCGCTCGAGGGCGGG
>DATJWI010000201.1:0-3917 GCA_035501375.1 Solirubrobacteraceae bacterium | reverse complement strand
TGAGCGGAGGACGGCGGCAGCCGAGCTTGTTGCCTCGCGAGGAATGCGCATCAGCGCAGGGGAAGAAGGTCGGCGGAGCCGTTGCGGGGACAAGGCCGGCCGGGCGCCAGACCAGCCATCCAGAGAGGCCGCCTGGACGGCTCCCGGGCACAGTCGCCCCGAGAGACCGACGCCGATCGGTGCCGCCCGCGGCGGAGCACGCATGCCTCACGCCATCCGCCCCCTTGCCAGAGCGAACAAGGCGACCATGCCACGAGCTTCTTACGAGCGGGCTCGACGACGGTAGGCGCCGGCGCGCGAGGCGCCGAACGGGGGACAAGCGGCGAAGAGAGGGCGCGCGTCGCGGAGAACTTCGGTCTGGTCGATGGCGCCGGCGATTCGCCGGCTTCGACCGACACCGAAGGAACCATGATGGCGAAACATAAGCGCAGGAAAGCTCAGCTCGTCGCTGATCGACTCCATTGGCTCGCGCCGCACGACGAAGCCTTTAAGACCTGGCTGGCAAAGCTGGGATATAGTCCAGCAACGATCGTCGAACTCACACGATTGCTGAGTTGCTGGAGCGAGTGGGCCCGGAGCGCCGGCTACGGCCTGCTCAGCATAGCCGCGGGGCTCGCCGCCTCAGCCCAGATCTTCCGGGGGACCAGAACGGCGCGCGCCCCGCAGGGCGCCGCGAAGCTGTTCGTGACCTATCTTCGCGAAGAAGGCGTCCTCCCGCCCGCGCCGCCACCGCCGCGGCCCGAAGAGACGTGGCCGGTCCTGGCCGGCTATCGCCGCTGGATGCGCGAACAGCGCGGCGTTGCCGACTCCACGCTGGATCTGCGCGAAAGGATCCTGGCCGACCTGCTGCGAGCGCTCGGCGACAATCCCGCGGCCTACACCGCCGCGGCCGTGCGCGGGTTCGTGCTCGAGCGGGCAAGGCCGCACGGCCGAGGGCACGCGCAGACTATCGCAGGCGCCACGCGTTCGTTCCTTCGCTACCTGATCGCGACGGGACAGTGCCCGGCTGGACGGGACCACGCCGTCCCGGGCTTCGCGAACTGGCAGCTCGCGACGACGCCGCGCTTCCTGTCTGCGCCAGACCTCATGCGCGTCCTCGCCGCCTGCGACGGCGAGGAGCGACTACGCGACCGTGCGGTCGTTCTGCTCCTCGCCAGGCTCGGACTGCGGGCAAGCGAGGTCGCCCACCTCAGCTTCCCGCAGATCGGCTGGAACGAGGGCAGGCTGACCATCAGCGGAAAGGCGCGTCGGGAGGAGCGTCTGCCGCTCACGCAGGAGGTTGGCGACGCCCTCGTCGCCTACATCGAACGGTCCAGGCCGCGCCTGGCGAGCACACGCGTGTTCCTGACCGAGATCGCTCCGGTGGTCCCGCTCAGCCGCGTGGCTGTGAAGTGCATCGTGCGCCGGGCCCTGAACCGGGCCGGCATCGATAGCCCGCATCGCGGCGCGCACGTGCTGCGACACTCAGCGGCGACGGCGATGCTTGGGCAAGGAGTCAGCTTGGCGGGTGTCGGCGCCGTCCTCCGGCACCGGTCGCCGTCGATGACCGCGCATTACGCCAAGGTCGACATCGCCCTCCTGTCCGAAATCGCACAGCCCTGGGGTGGGAGGCTGCCATGCTGAAGGAAGACGTCGATCGCTACATCGCGCTTCGCCAAACGCTCGGATACAAGCTGCGCAAGCCTGCACGTCACCTGCAAGCGTTCGCCCGCTACGCGGATGAACGCGGTGAGACCCACGTTCGGGCTGCGACCGTCCTGGCCTGGGTGACGGCGGCGGGCCGGACCCGGGGCGCCCGGGCAGAGCGTATGCGGCATCTGATGTTGTTCACGCGCTTCCTCCACGCCGAGGATACTCGGCACGAAGTTCCGAAAAGCAACATCTTCGCCGTGCGAAAGACACGGCCGGCTCCATACATCTACACGCCCGGCGAGACTGCTCGCATCCTCGACTCGGCCGGCGAGCTCCGTCGGCAGCGGCCGAACCCGCTGCGCCGCGAGCTCTACGTCACGATGTTCGGACTCATCGCGGCGACCGGCTTGCGCATCTCCGAGGCGATCGCCCTGCGACTCGTCGACGTGTGGCCCGACGGCGTCCTGCACATCCGCGAGACGAAGTTCTGCAAGAGCCGGCTCGTTCCGCTGCACCCGACCGTCGCCGAGGCGCTGGGGAGATATCTCGACAAGCGAAAGCGTCTCGCCGGAAGCTGCGAGTATCTGTTCCCGTCGACGCAGCTTCGGGCGCTCAGCCCGGGCACGGTAAACCAGACCTTCAACTGTCTCCTCAAGCGAGCAAACATCGCGCCCGGTCGCGCCCGCCGGCCGCGCATCCATGACCTGCGCCATACCTTCGCGACACGAGCGCTGGAGCAGTGTGGGGCCGAGCAGGGCGAGGTCGCCCGTCACTTCGTCGCGCTCTCGACCTACCTGGGCCACGTCGATATCCGGCAGACCTACTGGTACCTGCAGGCGACGCCCGAGATGATGACTGACATGGCCGCGGCTGCGGAGACGCTGGTCGGGAGCGAGGCCGCGTGACGCCGCTCGCCCCTCTCATCACGCGCTTTCTGCGGGAGTACATGCCTGGCCAGCGAGGCTATAGTCGGCAGACCTGCGACACCTATGCGATCAGCCTAAAGCTCCTGCTGGAATATGCCGCAAAGCGCACGGGCGCTCGGCCGTCACGCCTGTTCATCGAACAGCTCGATGCGCCACTGATCGTCGACTTCCTGGCGCACATCGAGCAGGAGCGTGGGAACGGCCCCTCCACTCGAAACCTGCGCCTGGCGGCGATCCGCGCGTTTATGCGCTATGTCGAGCATCAGGCGCCCTCGGCGCTGGCGCAGATCGCCCAGATCGAGGCGATCCCCGTCAAACGTCACGACCAGAAGCTCATCCGTCACCTGATGATGGAAGAGGTGCGCGCCATCCTGAACTCGCCCGACCTTGCCAAGCGTTCGGGAGTGCGCGACCGGGCAATGTTGCACCTCTGCTTCGCCGGCGGCCTGCGCGTCTCCGAATTGGTCGGCGTCCTGCTCGAGAACGTCTCGCTCGGGCGCACGCCGAGCGTGATGGTCACAGGCAAGGGCCGGCGAGAGCGCTGCCTGCCGCTCTGGAAGGAGACCGCACGCGACCTCCGGGCCTGGCTGAGCGTGCGGGGGCCGGTGCGGGTTCCGGAGCTGTTCCTCAACGTCGTGGGCGCGGCGATGACGCGGGCCGGCTTCGAGTATGTGCTCGACAAGCACGTGCGTGCAGCCGCGAAGACTTGCACTTCGCTCGACGGCCGCTCCGTGTCGCCTCACCAGCTCCGGCATAGCTGCGCGTTGATCATGCTCCAGGCCACCCGCGACATCCGGAAGGTGGCGCTATGGCTCGGGCACGCCGACGTTCGAACGACCGAGGTCTACCTCCGCATGGATCCCAGCGAGAAGCTGGAGGCAGTGGAGGCGGTGGTCCCGCCGGAGTTGCGTCGGGGTCGGTTCAGGGCGCCAGATGCCCTGATCGCCTCGCTCATGGCGGACTCAGCGCCGTAGCCCGTGGGCTGGGTCAGGCTGCGCCGGCGCGACACCGCGTTCATGGGCCACTCGTGTCGGGCCGGCCTGGCCAGCTCTGCTTTGCGCCCGAAGGCGGCGGCCTGCACCTAGGCACGCCGCTCGACGCGGCTATTGTCGTTTGGTCGCCTTGTTCTGGCGAGGAGGCTGATCGCGTGAGGCATGCGTGCTCCGCCGCGGGCGGCGCCGATCGGCGTCGGTCTCTTCGGGGCGACTGTGCCCGGGGGCCGTCCAGGCGGCCTCTCTGGATGGCTGGTCTGGCGCCCGGCCGGCCTTGTCCCCGCAACGGCTCCGCCGACCTTCTTCCCCTGCGCTGATGCGCATTCCTCGCGAGGCAACAAGCTCGGCTGCCGCCGTCCTCCGCTCA
>DATJWI010000200.1:0-8115 GCA_035501375.1 Solirubrobacteraceae bacterium | reverse complement strand
CGCTCTCGTTCGTGCAACGCCCGGAGGATGTCGAGACCGTGCGCAAGCACACGCGGCTACCGCTGATCGCCAAGATGGAGAAGCCCCAGGCCGTGCAGCGGGCCGAGGAGATCGTCAAGGCCGCCGACTGCGTGATGGTCGCGCGCGGCGAC
The DNA here is from genome assembly GCA_035501375.1 of Solirubrobacteraceae bacterium. Lineage (GTDB taxonomy): Bacteria > Actinomycetota > Thermoleophilia > Solirubrobacterales > Solirubrobacteraceae > Palsa-744. The sequence goes on along the minus strand of DATJWI010000200.1, from coordinate 7,963 downwards.
CTCGGTATCGAGTTGGCGATCGAGCGGGTGCCGATCGTGCAGAAGCAGCTCTTGCGCCTGGCCGGTCATCTGGCCAGGCCGTCGATCACGGCGACCCAGATGCTCGACTCGATGGTCACCTCCTCACGCCCGACCCGAGCGGAGGTGGCGGACGTGGCCAACGCGATCCTGGACGGCACCGACGCGGTGATGCTCTCCCAGGAGACCGCGATCGGCTCCTACCCGGTCGAGGCGGTCGCGATGATGGCCTCCGTCGCCGAGCAGGCCGAGTCGATCGCGCCGTACGAGGACTGGAACGCCTCGCGCGTGCGCAGGGTCGACACCGACCCGGCGTACACGATCGCCCACAACCTGTGCGTTGCCGCGCGCGAGCTGAGCCTGGACGCGCTCGTCATCCCGACGCTCTCGGGGCGCTCGGCGCGGCTGGTCTCCGCGCACAGGCCGACCGTGCCGATCTACGCGCTCTCGCCCGGCAAAGAGACCGTCAGGCGCTGCGGGCTGATGTGGGGTGTGCAGGCAGCCTCGATGCGAAGGCACGAGACGACCGAGGCATTGATCGCGGACGCCGCCAGGCGCGTGGTCGAGTTGGGCTGGTGCAAACCCGGGCAGCGCGTGGGGATCACGGCGGGGCTGCCGTCGGGGCGGCCGGGAACGACCAGCCTCGTGCAGATCCAGACGGTCTGAGCGAGACGCCTGCGCGGCGGGCGGTCACGTTCGCGGCAGCGCTGGCCATCGCCAATAGTTCCTTCGAGCCGAATCCTCGCCACTCGCGGCAGCCGGGCCGTCCTACCGCGAAATAGGCCTTTCTTGCAGGCCTCTGTCCGTAGAAAGGACGGATGCCGCCGAGACATGTAGCAATATGCTCTACCAGCACTGGGCTCTGCCGCCGTCGCACAAGGCGCGCAAGGCGGAGCAGACAATCGACCGATAGGACGACGACATGCTCATCGCCACCAGCTATCCGTTCCTTGAAGTTTTCTGGACGATGCTGATCTTCTTTGCGTTCGTGATCTGGATCTGGATCTTGATCACGGTGCTGATCGACATTTTCCGCCGCCACGACTCATCCGGGTTCGCGAAGGTGCTGTGGATCATCTTCATCATCGTGCTGCCCTACCTCGGCGTGTTCGTGTACTTGATCGCCGAGCACAAGGGCATGACCGAGCGGGCGATCAAGCAGCAGCAGTCGGCCCAGCAGCAGATGGACGAGTACGTGAAGTCGGTCGCCGCCAAGAGCGATCCGGCCGAGCAGATCGCCAAGGCCAAGCAGCTGTTGGACGCCGGCACGATCTCGCAGGCCGAGTTCGACCAGATCAAGCAGAAGGCGCTCGCCGGGAGCTGACCGGCAGGTCGGCGCGGGCGGTCAGCCGCCCGCGCCCGGGCCGCCCTCAGTCGACCGACCAGCCTCTCGACAGTCAGCCGCCGACGCTGGCGTGCGCGTAGAACTCGGCCTCGGCGCGCCCAAGCTCGGTGATGGGCTCATCGCCGTACATCCACTCGCGCGCGATCCGGTGCCAGTTGGCCTGGGCGCGCAGCTGCGAGAGAACCGCCAGGGTGAGCAGCTCCATGCGACGGCCGAAGAGATGCTCGGGACGCATGTCCTGATGGCGCATCTCGCCGAAGTAGCTGGACCTCGGGTCCGAGCTCTCGATCATCACCTCGGTCGCGACCTCGGGCGTGAGCAGGACCGGTTCGTCGGCGGTCGTGTACCACCAGATCGCCGAAGCGATGAACGCCAGGAGATGATCGGGATCGACCAGCTCGGGCTTTGGCAGGAAACCGGAGTCCGCGAGCAGCCGGTGAAGCTCTGCGGCATCGCCCTCGGCGACCGCGCGCTGACAGGCCAGCTCCAGCTCGACCGGCTCGGAGGCCATGCGCTTGAACAGGCCGAAGTCGAGAAACGCGACGCGGCCGTCCGCCATGAGCATGAAGTTGCCGGGGTGCGGATCGCCCGAGAACTGACGGTGGCGGTAGAGGCAGCCCAGGAAGAACCGGAACACGATCTCGCCGATCCGATCGCGCTCGGTCTGGGGTCGATCCTTGAGCTCCTCGAAGCCGACCCCTTCGACGAACTCGCTGACGAGGACCCGCTCGCGGCAGAGGCTCGTGACGATCTCGGGCACGGCGATGAACGGATGGCCGCGGAAGATGCGGGCAAGCGTGGCGTGGTTCTGAGCCTCGAGCTCGTAGTCGAGCTCCTCGCCGATCCGTTCTCTGATCTCCGTGGCGACGGCCTTGGCGTCGAGGCCGGGGGTCATGCGCTTGAGCAGCCTCATGATCATGTCCAGGTTCTGCATGTCTGCGCGCACGGCCGCCGCGACCCCCGGGTACTGAACCTTTACGGCGACCTGGCGGCCGTCGCGCAGGGCGGCGCGGTAGACCTGGCCGATCGAAGCGGCGGCGATCGGCTCCTGGTCGAAGTCGGCGAAGACCTCGGAGATCGGCTCTTCCAGATCCTCTTCGATCACGCGACGCATCTGCTTGAAAGAGACCGTCGGCGCGGCGTCGCGCAGCTTGGCCAGCTCGCGCTGGAACTCCTCGCGATACTCCTCCCCGACCAAGCCTACATCCAGGAACGACATCACCTGACCGAGCTTCATCGCGGCGCCCTTCATCGTCCCCAAGGCCGCCACGATCTGCTTGGCGGTCTCGAGCTGACGCCTGGCCATGGCCTCTTCGGAGGCCTGCTCCGAACGCGTCACGTTGGCGGCCCTGGTGCCGAACTGCTTGACCGCCTCGGTGGCCGCCAGTTTGCCGACCGTCGCGGTCCTGCGCACGCGCGAGGTCGGGATGCTGTCGTTGCGTTTGCGCGGCGCCATCGCTTGCATCCTAGGCGCTGGCGCTCGCTCTCAGGCCATGTTCAGGCCGGCCGCCCGGACCGAGGCTGGCCGATTGCTCAGACTATGGTCGGGCCGGCAACTCGGGTCGCCGTCAGGCGGACTCGACCCGGGACCCCGGGACGATGTCGTCCGAGCCGTCGGGCCAGCGCACCCAAGCCTTCGTGCCGCCGTCGTAGTCCGGGCAGGAGAGGATCAAGGTCGCCGGCTCGCCGAGCGCGGTGCACTGGTCGGCGCCCTCCGGATCGAGACCGCGCCAGACACGGATGAACGGGTTGCGGTCCCACTCTTCGCCGACGGTCGTCGAGTTGGCGTGGCCGGGATGGATGACCGTCTCGGACGGCAGCTCCATCAGGGTCCCCATGATCGAGTCGCGCAGGTCGGTATAGGTCGTGTGCCCGGGCGCACGGACACCACCGACCGAGCCGGCGAAAAGCGTGTCTCCCGTGAACACGAACGCCTCTCCCCCAGCGAACCCGCCGGGCGCCGCGCTGACCGGCACGCGCCGGGCCGCCCCGGTGGGCTCGCTGACGAGGAACGACAGCATTCCGGCGGTGTGCCCGGGCGTGTGCAGTGGCCGAACCTCAAGCGCCCCGAACGCAAGGATCTCTCCCGCCTCGACCGCGTCCGCCTCGATCCCCTCGCCGAGACCGTCACGTTCGACGGGGTTGATCAGGACCGTCAGCTTCGGCCAACGCTTGCGCAACGCCGGCACCTCGCTGACGTGGTCAAAGTGGTTGTGGGTCAGCAGCACGTGTGTCGGCGCGACTTCGAGCCGCTCGGCCGCCTCGATCAGCGGCTTTACCGGGCCGCCGGCGTCGACAAAAAAGCCCGGCCCTCCCAGGCCGTCGGCCACCAGGTAGGTATTCGAGACGAACTGCGGATGGGTCGCGCGCTCGACGATCATGGGCGAAGATGGTTGCAGGTGCGACCAGGCGCGGTCGCGCGGTGCTGCTCTGCTTCTGCCGGGGCTACCGGCGCGTATACACTGAGAAGACCCGAAGGAGACGCAGGAGGTCCGATGCGATGAAGAGCGTGATTGCAGCGATCGTCGTGGTGGCAGCCGGGCTCGTCGTGGCAAACATGCTCGGGACCGCGGCCGCCGAAGCGCCGACGACAGGCGCGACGGGACCTTCAGGGGTCGCCGCGCGGACCGTCGGCGTCCAGGGGGTGGCGACGGTTCCGTTGCCACAGAGCGCCAACGCGACGACGGCCAACGGGGTCTACCGCCAGGCGATGGCGAACGCCATTGCCGACGGCCAGAGCAAGGCCGAATTCCTGGCGAGCAAGGTCGGCGTCACGCTTGGCGCAGCGCAGAGCGTGGCCGAAGGGGGCGGGTCGATCGAATGTAAGGACGGCGAATCGGAATATGTCCGCTACGAAGGCGAACAGCCCGACTTCGGACGGGTCGAATCTAGGCCGGTCTTTGCGGGCGCCGCCGCGCCGGTCGCGCCGGTCGCGCCGCCGGGGCTCCAGAAGAAGCCGAAGCGGAGCAAGCACAAGCGCAAGAAGCCCAAGGCCAAGAGCGCGGTCGTCGCGGACGTCACGTGCGCGCTCTCGACCCAGGTCGCGCTGGTCTACTCGATCGGGTGACGGTGTTCCCCCGAGGCTGATCCGCGCCCGCGCGTAGACTTCGATCGCATGGCCCTCATCCACACCTGCTACCGGATCACCGACATCGACAAGACGGTGGCCTTCTACGAAGCGCTCGGCTTCAAAGAGGTCGGCCGCATCCCGATCGGCGACGAGGCGGTCAACGTGTTCATGAACCAGCCCGGCGACGGCGACATGCCGAAGCTGGAGCTGACCTACAACTTCGGTGTCGACTCCTACGACATCGGCACCGGCTACGGCCACATCGCGATAACGGCCGATGACCTCGACGCGACGCTCGCGCGGCTGGCCGACCTCGGAATCGAGCCCGAGAAGCCGCCGTACACGATCAGAGAAGGCGGCAACAGGCTCTGCTTCGTCAAAGACCCGGACGGGTACCGCGTGGAGATCCTGGAGATGTAGAGATGGCGCCTGCTCGGCTGCGACGATCACGCGATCATGCCGACTACGCAGAAGGAATGGATCAAGCGACTCCAGCGAGAGGGCTGGACACTGGAGCGTGGCGGCAAGCACCAGGCCAAGATGACCAAGCCGGGCTATCGACCGATCACGCTTCCCGAGAACAAGCGTCGCGCATACTCAAAGGGCTTCGAGGCGCAGCTTCGACGCGAGGCCGGTCTTCAGAATGAGGGACCCTGACCCGATACCCTTGATGGAGAGCGCGATGCCCGATCCCCAGCGACTGCACATCAACGTTCGTCTCGAGGATGGCTCGCTGTGGGCCACGGTAGACGAGCACCCCGGCGTGTTCGCCACTGGCGACAACTTGGAAGAGCTGCGAGAGAATCTGCAAGAAGGGATCGCACTCGTTCTGGCCGGTCCCGGGGAGGAGCCGCCAACGGTGACGCTGGCGCCATTGCATCCCGAGCCTGTCACTACGACGGCAAGCTCCGAACTCGTCTACGCCTGAAGAAAGCGCCACGGCCGTGGCCGCTGATGGGTCATGATAGTCCGGTCCGCCCTGGCGCACCGCATGGCGACGCGGGCCGCACTTCCGGCGCTACCTACTGCCGCCCTATAGTCGGACCCCATGGAACTGGGCCTCGCGACCTTCGCCGACGTCAGACCGGGCGCGACCCCGCAAGAGGTCGCACAGCGCATGCAAGACCTCATTGAGGAGGCTGAGCTGGCCGACAGCCTCGGCCTGGAGGTGTTCGGCTTGGGCGAGCATCACAGGCCGGACTATGCGGTGTCGGCGACGACGGTCGCGCTGGCGGCGATGGCTGAGCGGACAAAGCAGATCAGGCTGACGAGCGCGGTGACGGTGCTGAGCTCGGCCGACCCGGTGAGGGTCTTCGAAGAGTATGCGACGCTGGACCTGATCTCGGGCGGGCGCGCGGAGATCATGGCGGGCAGGGGCTCGTTCATCGAGTCGTTTCCGCTGTTTGGGTACGACCTGGACGACTACGACGAGCTGTTCGCAGAGAAGCTGGATCTGTTGCTGAAGCTCAGGGCGGACGAGCGGGTGACGTGGTCGGGCGAACATAGGGCGCCGCTGAAGGACGTCGGCGTGTACCCGAGGCCGCTGCAGGACCCGCTGCCGGTCTGGATCGCGGTCGGCGGCACGCCCGGCTCGGTCGCAAGGGCCGGCGCGCTGGGTTTGCCCTTGATGATCGCGATCATCGGCGGCGCGCCGGCGAGGTTCAAGCCGCTGGCGGAGCTCTACCGGGAGTCGGCCAGAAGGGCTGGGGCTGACGAGAAAGGAACGGCGCTGGGGATCAACTCGCACATGTATATCGCCGACACCCAGGCCGAGGCGAGAGACGAGTTCTTTCCGGTGTACTCGGCGATGATGAACAGGATCGGCAGGGAGCGGGGCTGGCCACCTATGACAAGGGCTCAGTTCGACGCCGGCTGCGAGCCGGGCGGGCATCTGCTGGTTGGGACGCCGGAGGAGGTGACGGCGAAGATTTTGGCGATCGCGGAGCTGTTCGAGAACGACCGCTTCCTGGGCCATATCTCCGTCGGCGTGTTGCCCCACGAGCAGGCGATGAAAGCGACCGAACTGTATGCCAACGAGGTAGCGCCGAGCGTGCGTGCGGCGCTGAGCGCCGAGCCGGGCGAGTCGCCGGACGCGCAGACCGCGGTGCGTTAGGCAAGGGCTGCCGCCCCGGGATCGGACCAAAGCGGCCGATCCGGCCCGTCAGGCCAGGACCCGGCCCCTGAACTTGTGGAGGCCGAACCCGAGGAACGCGGCGCAGAAGCCGAGCAGGACGGGATAGACGACGTAGAGGTGCATGTGCGAGGCGTGGGTCAGGCCGGCGCGCAGGCCCTCGTTGACGTAGATCAAGGGATTGACGAGGACGATGATCTGCAGCCAGTGGATGCCGGAGACCTGCAAAGGCGAGAGCTTGGTCCACTGGTAGTAGGTGCCTCCGAGGAACGTCAGCGGCAGGACGACGAAGCCGAACATGAGACCGATGTTCCTGGGCTCGAAGGCGGTCCCGAGCAGGAGCCCGAGCGAGGTCATCGTGACGCAGGCGAGCGGGATCAGGGTGAGCACGACCGGCCAGGTCACCGACAGGTGGGCTTCGACGCCGGGCGCGTGCACGACGGCGGCGATCGGGAAGACGATGACGGCGGCCAGGAGGCCTTGGGCGGCGCCCGAAAGAACCTTGGCGGCCGCGACCAGCCAGATCGGGCAGGGCGCCTGGACGCGATCCTCGATCTCGCGGGTGTAGCCGAACTCGGTCGACAACTGCAGGGCGACAGCCTGGATGCCCTGGAACATGATCGTGATGCCGACGACGCCGGGCACGAGGACGGTCGCGAAGGCCGACTCGGCGATCGGCCCGTGCCCCGCGCCGACGCCTTGGCCGATCGACGGGAACACGTACAGGAACACGAAAACCAACAGAAACGGCTGGATAAGGGTTCTGATCACGAACTCGGACTTGCTCTTCCAGAGCACGACCAGGTCTCTCAGGATCAGGGCTTTCAGGGCGCTGCGGCTGGCGGCCATCACCGAGCGGGTCGGCTTGATCTCGATGCGGTGACGAGCGCCGGCCGGTCCCGAGAGGGCCCGGCCCGGCTTGGCCCCGGCTGGCGCTTGGCCGTCCGCGAGCCCGCCGGCGGGTGTCGGCGCAGCGGTGATGTCGCGTGCCGCGGACATCAGCCGAGCGGGACGACGATCGTGTGGGCCGCGAACGTCACTCGCGCAGCTCGCGGCCGGTCAGGTTGATGAAGACGGTCTCGAGGCTGGGCTCGGCGACCGACAGGTCGACGACGTCGAAGCCGTTCTGCTCGGCCGTGGCGATCGCACGAGGAACGATCCGGTCGGCGCCCTTGACATGCAGCTCGACGCCGTCGTCGGCCACACGCGCGCGCGTCGCCTCCGGAATCGCCTTTGCCAGCAGCTCGGCCAGCACGGCGGGGTCTCCGGAGGCCTTGACGGAGACGATCGTGTCGGCCCCGACCGACTGCTTGAGCGCGGCGGGCGTGTCGAGCGCGAGGATCTTGCCGGCGTCCATGATCGCCACCCGATCGCAGAGCTGGTCGGCCTCCTCCATGTA
>DATJWI010000199.1:0-2764 GCA_035501375.1 Solirubrobacteraceae bacterium | reverse complement strand
TTGGTGGCGTACCCGAACATCATCCCCTGGTCGCCCGCCCCGGCGACGTCGAGCTCGTCCTCGTCGGCCGGGTCGTGCCGGCTCTCGTAGGCGGCGTCGACCCCCTGGGCGATGTCCGGGGACTGTTTGTCGATCGCGCTGATGACCGCGCAGGTGTCGCAGTCGAAACCGTAGCCCGCGTCGTCGTAGCCGATTTTGCGGACCGTCTCGCGCGCTATCTCCTGGATGTCGACGTTGGTGTCGGTCGAGATCTCGCCCGAGACGACGATCAGGCCGGTGTTGACGAGCGTCTCGCAGGCCACCCGCCCGTAAGGGTCCTCGGCCAGAACCGCGTCCAGGACGCCATCCGAGATCTGGTCGGCGATCTTGTCCGGGTGTCCCTCGGTGACGGACTCGGACGTGAACAGGAACTCGTTGTCGGCGTGCTGGCTCATTTGTTAGGTCTGCTCCGGGGATTCGTCGCTTGGGGTCAAGAAAGCCGGCAGAGTCTATCCACGTCGCCGCCCGGCGCCCCAGATCCTCGACGATGCCCTCGCGCACGGGGCGCGCGCGCGCGTACGACCACGCGCGTACGGCCAGTTTGTCAGTTCGCTTCAGGGTCGCCCGCGCGGTTTCAGCGCTTGGCGGCGGCCCGGCGCCAGCGCCGTCCGGACTCGCGCCCGCGCTGGCCGCGCTCGACGAAGTCGACGATCAGGGGGATCCCGTCCATCGAGTAGCGGGCGCGCAGACGGTTCTCCAGGAAGTAGGCGTAGTCCCTGGTGACGCGCCGTCTCGAGTTGACCTGGATCGCGAAGCGCGGCGGGCGCTCGCCGATCTGGGCCATGTAGAGCAGTTTCAGGCGCTGATTCGAGGATCCGCGGCGCGTGCCGACGGGCGGCTGGCGAGCCTGGACGGCCTCGGCCAGGAAACGGTTCAGCTCGGGGGTCGGGATGCGCCCGGACATGCGGTCGGCCAGCGCGAGGGCCTCGGTCATGAGGCGGCCGACGTTGCGGCCGGTCTTGGCGCTGGCGGTGAGCACGCGCGGGCGCAGCCTCAGCTTGGTGGCCACGTGGGCGCGCTCGTGCTGGAGGGCGGCCTCGTCGCCTTCGTAGAGGTCCCACTTGTTGAGAACCAGGGCGGTCGCGCAGCCGGTGCGCATCGCCAACTCGGCGATCCGCAGGTCCTGGGCGGTGACGCCGTCGCGGGCGTCGCAGACGACGAGCGCCACGTCGGCCCGCTCGGCGGCGCGCTCCGAGCGCAACGAGGTGTAGTACTCGACCGAGTCCGAGACCTTCGAGGACCGGCGAATGCCGGCCGTGTCGACGAGCACGATCTCGCGGCCGTCGACGATCAGGGTCGTGTCGATCGCGTCGCGCGTGGTGCCGGCCACGTCCGAGACGATCGTGCGGTCTTCGCCGATGAATTTGTTCAGAAGCGAGGACTTGCCGACGTTCGGCCGCCCGATGATCGCCAAGCGAGCACGCTCCCTGTCGGGCTCGGTGTCCTCGGACGGCGGCCATAGCTCGTTCAGGGTCTTGACGATCAGGTCCAGCAGGTCGCCGGTGCCGAGACCCTGGGCGGCCGAGACGGGCACGGGCTCGCCCAGGCCGAGCTTGTGGAACTCGGCGGCGAGAGGGATATCGCGCGGGCCGTCACACTTGTTGGCCGCGACGAGCACGGGCACGGGCGAGCGGCGCAACAGCTCCGCCATCTCCTCGTCGCCGGGCCTGACGCCGGCTTTGGCGTCGACGACGAGCACCGCCAGCTGGGCGTCGGCGAGGCCGGCCCGGGCCTGGTCGCGGATCGAGCCAGCCAGCGGATCCTCGTCGACGAAGTCGACGCCGCCGGTGTCGATCAGCTGAAAGCGGCGGCCGTTCCACTCGCACTCGAAGTCCTTGCGGTCGCGCGTGACCCCCGGGCGCTCGTGCACGACCGCCTCGCGGCTGCCGGTCAGGCGGTTGATCAAAGAGGACTTGCCGACGTTCGGATAGCCGACGATCGCGACCTTCAACATCAGGCCAGTATGCCCGGCCGGGGCCCACGGCCCGGACCGCAGAGCTACGGACGGCAGTCACGGGCACGGCGCAGGACGCTCGGACCGCCGGCGACGGGCCACGGCGCCGCGCGGATCAGGTGCTCAAACGGCCGGCACGCGCGCGCGCGAGTCCGGCGATTTGGTCTACGACCTCATCGACGCCGAGACCGGTCGTGTCGAGCTGGACCGCGCCCGGCGCCGGCTTGAGCGGGCTGTGGGCGCGCGTCGAGTCGCGCTCGTCGCGGAGAGTCTGCTCGGCGAGAACCGCGCCGGCGTCGGCGCCCAGCTCGCGCGCGCGCCGCCGGGCGCGCTCGCTGGGGTCGGCCGTCAAGAAGACCTTCAGCTCGGCGTCTGGCGCTACGACGGTGCCGACGTCGCGACCCTCGGCGACCCAGTCGCCTTCGGCGATCAGCGAGCGCTGCTTGGCGACGAGCGCCTCGCGCACGCCCGGGTCGGCGGCGACCCGCGAAGCGGCCTCGGAAACCTCGGGGATCCTGATCTCGGCCGTCACGTCGCGGCCGTCGAGCAGGACCGCCCCGCCCAGCTCGATCCGGGCCACCCGGGCGAGCGCGGCCGGCTCGGCGTCAGGCGATTCCAAGGAGAGCAGGCCGACACAGCGATACATGGCGCCGCTGTCGAGATAGGCGAAGCCCAGCCGGAGGGCCAGCGCGCGCGCGACCGTCGACTTGCCGGAGCCTGCGGGACCGTCGATCGCTACGAGCATCGTCGCGGCGCGAGGCCGTCGATCGC
>DATJWI010000198.1:0-2891 GCA_035501375.1 Solirubrobacteraceae bacterium | reverse complement strand
CGAAGTACCTACCCCTGCGCGGTGCTCGGCACATCGGCCTTGGCCGGTGCCTTGCCGCGACGGTTGGCGACGATGAACTCCTCGGTCTGCTCGCGCGCCTCGTCGTCGGGCCGCTGCGAGTGCGGCGACTTCATCAGGTAGCTGGAGGGCCCGTCGAGCTGGCCGGAGATGCCGTTGTTGAGGGCCAGCTTGATCAGCCGCACCGCGTCGATGACGACGCCGGCGGAGTTCGGCGAGTCCCAGACCTCGAGCTTCAGCTCGGCGGTCAGCGGCACATCTCCGAAGGCTTTGCCCTCGAGGCGGATGTGCGCCCACTTGCGGTCGGTCAGCCAGGCGACGTAGTCGGAGGGGCCGACGTGGACGTCCTCGGCGGGCAGGTCATGGCCCATGATCGAGGTGACGGCGTTGGTCTTCGACTCCTTCTTGGAGGCGAGCCGCTCGCGCTCGAGCATGTTGTAGAAGTCCATGTTGCCGCCGACGTTGAGCTGGCTGGTCCGCTCGAGGCGGACACCGCGGTCATGGAAGAGACGGGCGAGCTGGCGATGGACGATCGTCGCCCCGACCTGGGACTTGATGTCGTCGCCGATGATCGGCAGCCCGGCCTCTTTGAAGCGCTTGTCCCAGTAGTCCTCGCGGGCGATGAAGACCGGCAGGCAGTTGACGAACCCGACCCCGGCCGCGAGCGCCTGCTCGACGTACCACTTGACCGCGTCCTCGGAGCCGACCGGCAGGTAACAGACGAGCACGTCCGCGCGGGTCTCCTTGAGGATCCCGACGATGTCGGCGGTCTCCCCCGGCGCTTTGGTGATTTTCTCTTTCAGGTACTTGCCGAGGCCGTCGTGGGTCATCCCCCGCTCGACCTTGACCCCGAGGTTTGGCACGTCGGCGAACTTGATCGTGTCGTTCTGGCCCGACCAGATCGCCTCCGAGAGGTCCTTGCCGACCTTCTCGGCGTCGATGTCGAAGGCGGCGACGAACTCGACGTCGCGGACGTGGTAGCCGCCGAGGTCGACGTGCATCAGGCCCGGGACTTCGTCGCCCGGGTCGGCGTCCTTGTAGTACTGGACGCCCTGGATGAAGGAGTTGGCGCAGTTGCCGACGCCGACGATCGCGACGCGGACCTTCTCGTCCGTGCGGCCGACGCCGTTGCCGCTGCCGTTTGCTCCGTTGCTCTCACTCATGAAATTGGAAGTCCTCCTGGATCGCGCTGGGTGGATGGACACACCCGGCGGCCCCTCTGGTTACAGATCCTCGCTGCCGCCGTCGTCGCCGCCGGCCATCTCGACGCCTGAAAGCTCGTTTCGCACATGCCACACACGCTGAAAGACCGTGAAGATCGTCAAGGCGGCGACCACGTAGATCGCCGGCGCCAGCAGTTCGAAATCGCCGATTCCGGCACCCTTGGCGAAGATCAGGCCGATCGAAAGTAGCACCACCCTGACCGGCCGGGTCGCCAAGCCGACCTTGCATTCGACCCCGAGCGCCTCGGCCCGGGCGCGCGTGTAGGAGACCATCAGCGAGCCGAGCACGGCGACGACGCACATCGCCGCGGCGAAGTCTTCGCCGTTGGCGGCGAAGTAGCCTGCCACGGCGGCGAGGACGATCCCCTCCTCGATCCGGTCCAGGGTCGAGTCGAGGAAGGCGCCAAAGAGCGTGCCCTTGCCCGACATCCGCGAGTAGCGGCCGTCGAGGGTGTCCATCACCGAGCCGAGGATGAAGGCGATCCCCGCCAAGAAGAAGAGGCGCTGGGTGACTAGGAAGGCGGCGACGAGGTTGCCGAAGAGGCCGACCATCGAGATCGCGTTCGGGGTGAGGCGGGACTCGATAAGCCGATCGCGGGCGTAGGCGCGCAGCTCCTGCCCGTTGCGGGCGGGGGCGCGACCGTTGCGGCGAGGGCCTGGTGCCCTGGGGGGCGCCGAGGGTTCCATCACGAGCAGGCTAGTCGATCATCTGGCGACTCAGGCCCCGGCTTCGCGGACTCCGGCCGGCGTCCGCCACGACCACGCCTCGGGCCGGAAGCGGGCGAGCGCCCCCTGGGCGATCGCGAAGGAGGCCACGGCGACCAGCCAGCCAAGCGCCGCGTCGACCCAGTAGTGGTTCGCGGTGACGATCACCACCCAGCAGATCAGGACCGGCCAGAAGGCCCACCAGGCTTTCGACCACCAGTGGCGGCAGACCGCGACCCCGCTGGCCCCGATCATCAGCGCGAAGGCGCAGTGCATGCTCGGCACCGCCGCGTAGGGGTTGATGAAGATCTTCGCGATCGCCGAGTCGTGGTTGACCTTGGAGAAGTCGGTGATCGTGTCGATGAACCCGTCGTGGGGGAACATCCGCGGCGGTGCCGTCGGGAAGCCGACGTAGCCGATCAGAGCCAGGCACATCGAGACCACGAACATGTTCCGCACGAAGTAATAGGACGGGTTGCGGAAGAGGTAGAGCCAGACCAGGAAGCCGAGCGCGATCGAGAACTGGGCGTTCAGGTAGAGCTGGTTGGCGGCGTCGATCGTCCAGTGCGCGGGCAGAAAGAACTGCTGCAGGCTGGGCTCGAAGAAGGTGTGCGTGGAGCGCTCGAAGTCGATCACCTGGGCGCCGTGGGCGATCGCGTCGGCGCGGTTGGAATCGGCGACTCCGCGGCCGAGCTCGTAGATCAGGTCGACGCCGACGAGGATGCCGATCTGGCGCCCCGCGTCGCCCCAACCCTTGGGCAGCTTGGCGGTGATGGCGGCGAAAGCGCGAGACACTGAACCGACGATTGTAATCCGGGCGTTAACCGGCCAATAGGGTCCCCCCGTGGCGTGGAAGCGACCGGAGAAGCGGCGGGTGCGGGCGATCCGCGACCGCCTCCGCGAGGTCTACGGGGTTCCCGAGGCCGAACCGCACGGGGAGCCGAT
>DATJWI010000197.1:0-7408 GCA_035501375.1 Solirubrobacteraceae bacterium | reverse complement strand
GACCTGAAGGCCGGCGGGCATCCATCCGCGACGTTCGCGGGACTTCTCGCGGAGATCGACGCGATCGAGGGGATCGAGCGCGTCAGATATACGAGCCCGCACCCGAAGGACATGCGCGAGGACGTGATCAGGGCTCACGCCGAGCTGAAGAGCGTGTGCGAGCACATCCATCTGCCGTTGCAGTCCGGTTCGAGCCGGATCTTGAAGGCGATGCGGCGGACCTACGATCGCGAGCGCTACCTGGACAGGGTGGCGCTGATCAGAGAGCACGTGCCAGACGCGTCGATCACGACCGACATCATCGTCGGGTTTCCGGGGGAGAGTGAGGAGGACTTCGAGCAGACGCTCGATCTGGTGGAGCGGGTCAGCTATGACGGTGCGTTCACGTTCATCTTCTCGCCTCGGCGCGGCACCGAGGCGGCCGTGATCGCTGACGGGGTCGTGCCGCACCCCGTCAAGGTGACGCGCATGGAACGACTCGTCGAGGCCGTCAAGCGGGGCGCGCACGAGCGGGCGCAGCGGTTCGTGGGACGCACCGTAGAGGTGCTCGTCGAAGGCCAGTCCCGCACCGACCCCGAGCGCCTGCGCGGCAGGACCAGGCACAACAAGGTCGTCAACTTCACCGGACTGGCGGCGCCGGGAGAGCTGGCCGCTGTCGAGATCGAAGCCGCCACCAGCCAGACGCTCTCAGGATCGGAGCGTCTGCTGGTGCGGGCAAGCAGCTGAGGCCACCAGCGGGCCTGCGGGCCGAGGCTCTCCGCCCGGCGCGCAAGACTTCCGCGCCGCGCGGGGTACGAACCCGGACCCGGCAAGCAAGCTGGCAGGTCGTGTTACCGGTAGGACGCGCCCGGGGGCGGGCCCGGAGGGCCGCCGGCCGGTGAGTTCGATCCTGATGCGCCCGGCGGGCCATAGGAGCCCGATCTTGGGCCACTGGAGCCCATGTTCGGGCAGGGGTCTTTGCCGGAGTGGCCTTTGGACTGGGACCCCGACTGGCCCTGGCCGGAGTAGGGGGCCTGCGCCCCGCTGGGGCCGGTCGTGCCGCTCGGGCCGGTAGTACCGGTCGAGCCGGTGGCGCCGTTCGGGCCGGCACTGCCGCTCGGCGCGGCCGCCGCGCCGGCGATGCCTGCGACGGCCCCCGCGGTCGCGAGCGCCCCGGCGACCATCGTGGCGCCGAGCAGTCTCGATACTTTCATCAGAGAAACCTCCTGGGGTTCGGAAACGAGAGGACTGCATATGCCAGCCATCGTGAACCCGACCGCTAAGCGCGCCCCCAGGGGCGGCTAAGGCCTGACAAAGAAGGGTGTAGGAGGTTTGTAAGCGCCCGCCGACTCAGGCCGCGGAGCCACCGAGGACGCCGTATCGCTATCGCTCAGCGCACGTCTCAGCGCTTGGGGGCGGTGCCGGTCGCCAAGTCCGAGGCGATCCTGTCGGCGCCCATGCGCCGGCTGAAATTGGCCGCAAGCTCCGGAGCGAGCCCGGCGATGGCCGAGCCGAGGCGTAGCGAAAGAGGCGCCACGTCGACCTCGGCCCGGTTTCGCTCGATCGCGCTTATGACGGCCCTGGCGACATCTTCGGGCGAGCGGGTGCCGACTCCCGGCGGCAGTTTGACGCCCGAGTCGGCGAACATGCCAGCTTCGCGGATGAAGCCCGGAAACACCGACGATACCTCGACGCCGCTACCGTGCAGATCGGCGCGCAGACCCAATGCGAACCCGCGCAGGCCGAACTTGGTCGCGTTGTAGATCGCGGTCTGGGGCGTGGCGGCCTTGCTGTTGAGCGAGCCCATGAACGACAGGTGTCCATGGCCCCGCTCGAGCATGCCGGGCAGGAGCGCGCTGGCAAGCGCGATCGGCGCCCGCAGGTTGACATCCAGAATGCGGTCGATCTCGACCATGGTGAACGACTCCAGGCGACCGGTCCCCGGCAGGCCCGCGTTGGCGACGAGGATGTTCACCTCCCCGGCCTCGGCGATCAGCCGATCGACAGCCGCCGGGTCGCTGAGATCGACCGCCAGAGTCCTTGCGCCCCCCAGCTCGGCCGCGAGCGGACCCAGGATCTCGATGCGCCTGGCCGTCAGGACCAGCTCGCCTCCGCGTCCGTGCAAGGCCCGCGCGATCGCCTGCCCAAGACCGCCGGTCGCGCCCGTCAGAAGGATCTTGGAGCCCGAGATCTGCACGCACCTGAGAGCCTATGCGAATGCGGATCCTCGCGCTGTTCGGACCGACCGGAGTCGGCAAGACCGCGGTCGCGCTCGCGCTGGCCAAAGCGCTGCGCGCGCGCGGAGAGGATCCGGTGGCGGTCTCGGCCGATGCCCTGCAGGTCTATGCGGGCCTCGAGACGCTGACCGGCGTGGCCAGCCCGGCCGAGCAGGCCGAGCTCGAGCATCGCCTCGTGTCGTTCGTGGCTCTCACCGAGACATACAGCGCCGGCCGTTACGCCAAGCGAGCCCACGCCGAGATCGACGGCCTGCTGGCGGCCGGCCGGCGACCGATCGTCGTGGGCGGGACAGGGCTCTATTTGAGGGCGGCCTTGACGGAGCTCGACTTCAAGCCGCCGCCTGCAACCGGTGTCCGCGAGCGCTGGCTCGCCGAGCTGGAGCGCCAGGGCGCTCCGGCCCTGCACGCGATCCTCGTCGAACAAGCGCCTGTCGTAGCCCAGGGCTTGAACCCGAACGACTGGCGGCGCGTGATCCGCGCCCTGGAGGTCCAAGAGGGCGGTCACGGCACCGACCCCGACCAGTCGCAGCTCTGGAGCGAGGATATGCGCCGACCGACTTTGCTCGTCGGATTGACGATGGAGCGCGAAGCTCTGTACAGGCAGATCGATGCTCGTGTGCAAGCGATGGTCGATGCCGGCGCCGGCGAAGAGGTTCTGCGTGCGGCGCAAGCAGGCGCGTCGGTCACCGCGCGCAAGGCTTTGGGATTCGAGGAGCTGCTGGCGGGAGACCCAGAGGCCATGAAGAAGCGCACTCGTAACTATGCCAAGCGCCAGCTGACCTGGATGCGCAAGCTCGCCGGGGCGTGGCTGATCGACATAACCGGCCGCGACCCGGAGGATGTGGCGGCAGAGATAGTCGCGGCGCTCAGTCGCGGCGCTCAGGGCTCCGGTCGCCCACGCGCCCGAGCGCAAAACGGTCCTGTGACGGGGGCTAATGACGCCGGTGAGCGGGGCGAGTCGGAGCCCACGTCATAGACTCAGCCGCCGTGCGCTTCGAGAAGTGGCAGGCCTTGGGCAACGACTACGTGATCGTCGAGCTTGACGAGCTCCCGTTCGAGCCGACCCGCGCGCGCATACGCCGGCTCTGCGAAAGCCATTTCGGGCTCGGCTCCGACGGCGTGCTCCTGCTCTCGCCGGCTTCAGACCCCGACCATGTCGCCGACCTGAGGATCTTCAACCCGGATGGCTCGGAGGCCGAGCTGTCGGGCAACGGGGCGCGCGAGGCGATCATGTACCTGCGCCGGCGCGGCTTCACCGACCGCGACGAGTTCGCGATCGGCACCCTTGCCGGCGAGATCAGGCCGACGATCACCGGTCCGGACACCTGCCGGGTCGACATGGGTCGCGCCAGCCTTCACTCCAAGGACTTCCCGGACGGTCCCGAAGACGGCCTCGCGGAGGTCCGGGCCGCCGGCCGGACCTGGCCGTTCCGGCACGTCTCGATCGGCAACCCCCAATGCGCGATACATGTCGGCTCTTTGGCCGAGCTCGAGCGCCTGGACCTGGCCGAGATCGGCCCTGAGATCGAAGCGAGCCCGATCTTCCCGAACCGGACCAACGTGTCCTGGTTTACGGAATTGGAACGCGCCCCTTCCGGCGATGCGGCAACGATCAGGGCCCGCATATTCGAGCGCGGCGTCGGCGAGACGTTGTCGTCGGGCACCGGCGCCACGGGCGCCGCGGTCGCCTTCGCGCTCGAAGATGGCCGCCCCGATCTGCCCGCCAGCGTGACCGTCGCGCTTGACGGCGGCGAGCTGGAGGTGGAGGTCGCGAGCGATCTGACCGTGCAGCTGACGGGCTGGGCGAGGCCGGTATACGAGGGCCGGCTGAGCGAAGACTTGATCGACGAGTTGAAGGAGTTCGATGAGACATAGTTCACGTTTGGACCGGATACCGCCCTACGCGTTCGCCGAACTGGAGCGCAAGATCGAAACCAAGCGCCAGGAAGGCGTCGACGTGATCAGCCTCGGGATCGGCGATCCCGACCGGCCGACGCCGGCCCTGGTCGTGGAGGCGATGCAAGAGGCCGTCACCGAGCCCGGCACCCACAAATATCCGAGCAATCGCGGACGCCGGGAGTTCAGGACGGCCGTAAGCGACTTCTACGAGCGGCGTTTCGAGGTCGGCCTGGACTCCGACCGCGAGATCGTCCCGGCGCTCGGAGCCAAGGAGGCGATCTTCAATCTCAGCCTCGCCTTTCTGGACCCCGGCGACTATGCCCTGGCCGCCGACCCCGGCTATCCGGTCTACACCGGCGGTCCGTGGCTGGCCGGCGCCGAGCCGGTCCTGATCGCCCTTAGGCCCGAGCTCGGGTTCGTGCCCGACCTCGGCGCGATCGACGAGCAGATCGCCCGCAAAGCCAAGCTCATGTTCCTCAACTACCCCAACAACCCGACCGGCGCGGTGGTCCCGGCTGGGTTCTTCGAGCGGGTCGTCGAGTTCGCCAGGGCCTACGAGATCCTGGTCGTCCACGACAACTCCTATTCGGAGATCTCCTACGGCTCCTACCGGGCTCCTTCGTTCCTGAAGACCCCCGGCGCCAAGGATGTCGGCATCGAGGTCTTCTCGCTATCCAAGGGCTACAACATGACCGGCTGGCGTTGCGGCGCCGTCGTCGGAAACGCCGAGGCGATCGAGACCTACTGGCGCCTGAAGACGAACATCGACTCGGGCATGTTCGACGCCGTGCAGCTCGCGGCCGTGGCCGCTCTCTCGCCCGACGCCGACGCCGAGGTCGCCTCGATGAGCGCGCTCTACCGCAAACGCCGCGACCTGGTCTGCGACGCCCTGCGCGAGATCGGCGTCGACGTCGAGGTTCCGCACAGCACGATCTACGTATGGGCGCCCGTGCCGGCCGGCTTCGGCAGTTCCGAAGAGTATTGCGCCCATGTGCTCGACCGCACCGGAGTCGTGCTTTCGCCGGGCGCCATCTACGGGCCGGCGGGCGAGGGCTGGTTCCGGATCTCCTTGACCACCCCTGACGATCGTCTGCTGGAGGCGGTCAAGCGACTTGGAACGCTGGCCCAGCCGGCCTAGAATCAAAGGAGCAGATGGAGCAGACCCAGCGCGCAAGACAGCGAGCGCTATGCATAGCGGCCCTGCCCGAAGGCGATGATCTGCGGGAGCTGGGCGAGCTCTTGCGCACTGCTGGGGTCGCCGTCGTCGGCGAGCTGGTACAGCGCCGCGAGCAGCCCCATCCGAACACCTACCTGGGCCCCGGCAAGGTCGAAGAGGCGAAGGACGCCGCCCAAACGGCCGACGCCAACGTGATCGCCTGTGACGACGAGCTGAGCCCAAGACAGGAGCGCAACCTCGAACAGGCGCTCGGCCTGCCCGTCGTCGACCGGACCGCGATCATCCTCGACATCTTCGCCGACCACGCCGCCAGCGCCGAGGGCAAGCTCCAGGTCGAGCTGGCGCAATTGGAATACAACCTCGCTCGCATGAGAGGCTTGTGGAGCCATCTCGAGCGCCTCGGCGGCGGGATCGGCACGAGGGGCCCTGGCGAGAGCCAGATCGAGACCGACCGACGCCTGGCGCGCGACCGCATCTCCGCCCTGCGCAGACGTCTCGAGCACGTCAAGGGCACCCGCGCGGTGATGCGCGCCGAGCGCGAGCGTGCGGCCCTGCCGACGGTGGCTCTGGTCGGATACACCAACGCCGGCAAGTCGACCCTGCTGAACGCGCTGACCGGATCTGAGGTCGGGGTCCGCGACCGCCTGTTCCATACGCTCGACCCAACTGTGCGGACGTGGCGATCCGGTGGCAGGCGATATCTCCTGACGGATACTGTCGGTTTCATCAAGAAGCTGCCCCACCAGCTGATCGACGCCTTCGGGGCGACGCTCGAGGAGACCAGGCGCGCCGATCTTCTGGCCCACGTCGTCGACGCCAGCGCGCCCGCGCCCGAGCGCAAGGCGATGCGGCGCTCGGTATCGGAGACCCTCGCCGAGATCGGGGCCGACGATGCGCCTTTGGTCACGGTTCTGAACAAGGCCGACCTGCTGAGCAACCAACAGCTCGAGGATCTGCGCACCGACCATCCCGATGCGGTTCTCGTCAGTGGCCAGACCGGTTATGGCCTGAAGGAGCTGGGCCATAGGATCGAGCGCGAGCTGGCCCACACGCTGCGCTCGATCGAGCTCCTGGTCCCGTACGCCGCCGGCGGCAGTCTCGCCGAGCTGCACGAACTCGCCGGCGATATCGCCCGCCAGGACACGCCCGAGGGGGTCAGGGTCAGCGCGCTCGTGCCGGCCCGCTTGGCTGCTCGTTTCTCGCGGTTCGCAATCGCCCCGAGCTAGCTCGGGGCGCCGCAGCGCGCCACTGCATCGCCCAGCTCGGCCGGCATCTCGGTTCGTCGCACTGCCAGCCGCGAATCGGAGTACTGTTTCGGGTAGATGGAGGGGCTGTTGTCGTTGCGGGGTGTTTGGTTGAGCTATTCGCGCGGTCCTCGGCATGCCGTGAAGGTTCTGAGCGACGTCTCGCTCGACGTTGAACCCGGCGAAGTGGTGGCGGTCTTGGCCCAGCGCGCCCAGGGCAAGACCTCGCTGTTGCGCGTCGCGGCAGGCATGGAGCGCCCCAACAGGGGAACCGTTTCGTTCGCCGACCAAGACATGTGGCCGCGCGAGTTCAGGCGTCGCCGGATCGCCCGCCGCGGCCACGCAAACCCTTGGCGTCGTCAGATCGCGCTGGTCAAATCGACCAGGCCCGACATGGACTTGCCGGTCGCCGAGAGCGTTGCTCTGCCGCTCGGCACGAGGCATGGAGCCCACGAGGCGCGTCTGCGGGCCGAGCACGCCCTGCGGGACGTTCAGGCGAGCGAGTGCAGCGATCGCGGATGGGACGATCTCGATAGCGGCGAGCGGGCCCGGGTCGCGCTTGCCCACGCCCTCGCGCGCAAGCCAAGGCTGCTCTTGGTCGACGACCTGACGGCGACGCTCGGGCTGACCGATACGGCTCAGATCGCCGAGCTGATCCACGGTCTGGCCGCAAGCCGAGAGATCGCCGTGCTGATGAGCGCGGGCGACGCGCGCGCGACCGGCTGGTCCGATCGCGTGGCGACACTGGCGGGCGGGACGCTGCTGATGGCGCCCGCCTCGCCCCGGGCGGATCACGACGGCGGCGGCGAGGTGATCGACTTTCCGGGTACCGGCTAGCGCGGTCCGGGGATCGGTTGATCGAAATCGATTGT
>DATJWI010000196.1:0-3743 GCA_035501375.1 Solirubrobacteraceae bacterium | reverse complement strand
CCCAGGTGATCTGCAACCTGGTGATCGCGACCGCCACCGACACATGCACGGCGACGGTCGGCGACGCGGCGCCGGCTGGCTCGACGAACCCGACGGGAACGGTCACGTTCGCGAGCAAATCGGGCGGCGTTTTCATCGCGGGCAACACGTGCGCCCTGGTCAACACGCCGCTGTCGGGCAACACCTCGAGCTGTTCGGTGCAGTTCTTGCCGCCCACGGAACCGAGCATGCTGCCGGCGATCACCGCGACCTACTCGGGCGACGGCACCCACAACTCGAGCAGCGGCTCGACCCACTACGGCGGTCTCGGAGAACTGGTGAAACTCGCCGACCTCTCCGAAGCCGGCACGATCCATCCTCCGAACGTCGAAATACCGGTCAGCTGCGGGTTCCCGTGCGAAATCAATGGCGGCCTGTACACGGGCCCGGGCCTCGCCGGGATGAGCTCGGTTACGGGCGTGAGCCTGCTGGCCGTGAGCGCCGGTTCGCACGGCAAGAAGAAGGCCAAGCGCAAACCGGTGCTGCTCGGGAAGGGCGTGCTGAAGCTCTCGAAGCCCGGGAAGGGCAAGCTGATCATCAAGCTGAACCCGAAGGGCCGGCGTCTGTTGCGCCACGTCACCGGCCACGGCGTAAGGCTGACCGTGAAGTACACGATCGCCACGTTCGGCGGCAGCCTGGTCGGGACCAAGACCCAGGTCGTGACGCTGAAGCCGCCCAAGAAGAAGGGCCACAGGAAGCACTAGACCGCCCCTCCAGCGGTCCAGGCGAACACCCGGAGGGGCGCCCAACGGGCGCCCCTCCGTTCGTCGTGGGCCAAGCAGGGCGGCCCGCAAAGGCCGGGTGCCTACAATGAGCTTCCATGGAGGGCTCAATCTCAGAGACGAGCGCCAGGAGCTGGCTGCGCTGCTACAGATGCTGGTCCCAGGACCTCGAGGTGCAGGTCCATTACGAGGGCATCCACAAGATCGACCCCGACACGGGCGAGCGCGCGGAAGTCGTTGACGAGCTGCAGGAGGCGGTCGTGCAGTGTTTGGACTGCATGCACGACCAACCGCATCTCGGCTTCAACAACGGCAGGGTCGAACCGATCGAGGACCGCTGGGAGCGGATGATCGCGGGCACTCCTTGGGTGGCGTCGTGCACGGTCGCGGTCGACGCCGACGACGTCGAGAGCTGCTCGGGCCCAGAGGCCGGCGACGCGCTGTCATATGCCGCCTTCGGCGACTACGGCGTCAGGGAGTTCTTTACGCACGTCAGGTTCCACAAGCACGAAGAGGACGCCAGGATCATCGTGCACCTTCTGGTCGAGCTGTACGCGCGCTCGCTGGAGGAGGCGACCCAGGTCCTGGAGGACTCGGCCAGAGGCGCGCTTACGATCACCTCGCTGGCCGAGGAGTCACGCCCGCCCGCAGCGGCGGGCGAAATGCACGAGCACGAATAGGGACGCCTGAGCGGCGCCCGAGGCGAACTCAGCCGAGGCGCTCTTCGAGCGCCTTCAGCTGGGCGTGAAGCTCGGCGGGAAGGTTGTCGAACTTGGCGAAGTGCTCGTGGAGCTGCGGTAGCTGGGCCTTCCACTCCGACGCGTCGACGCGCAGAAGCTCGGCCATGTCGGCCTCTGAGACAGACAGGCCGCGCGTGTCGATGCCATCTTCGCCGACCGGCGGCACGATGCCGATGGGGGTCTGGACGGCGGCGCCGTGACCGGCGCAGCGCGCGAAGACCCAGGCCAGGACCCTCGAGTTCTCGCCGAAGCCGGGCCACAGGAAGCGCCCGGAGGCGTCCTTGCGGAACCAGTTGACATAGAAGATCTTCGGCAGGACGGCCCCCTCGCGGCGTCCGATCGTCAACCAGTGGGCGAAGTAGTCGGCCATGTTGTAACCGCAGAAGGGCAACATCGCGAACGGGTCGAACCTCAGTTCGCCGACGTTGCCGGTCGCGGCGGCGGTCTTCTCGGAGGACATCGTGGCGCCCAGGAACACGCCGTGCTCCCAGTCGGTGGCCTCGGTGACGAGCGGCACGACCGTGGAGCGCCGCCCGCCGAACAGGAACGCGTCGATCGGCACACCCGCCGGGTCCTCCCACTCCGGCGCGATCGCCGGGGTCTGGTCGGCGCGGACGGTGAAGCGCGCGTTTGGATGGGCCGCCGGCTGCTCGGAGTCGGGTGTCCAGTCGTTGCCGTGCCAGTCGGTCAGGTGCGCGGGCGCCTGGTCGGTCAGACCCTCCCACCAGACGTCGCCGTCGTCGGTCTTGGCGCAGTTGGTGAAGATCGTGTCGTGGGCGACCATCTGGACCGCGTTCGGGTTGGTCTGCTCGCCGGTGCCGGGCGCCACGCCGAAGAAGCCGGCCTCGGGGTTGATCGCGTAGAGGCGTCCGTCCGGGCCGAACTTCATCCAGGCGATGTCATCGCCGATCGTCTCGACCTTCCAACCCTCGAGCGTCGGGATCAGCATCGCGAGATTCGTCTTGCCGCAGGCGCTCGGGAAGGCCGCGGCGATGTACTTGACCTGGCCCTCGGGCGAGGTCAGCTTGAGGATCAGCATATGCTCGGCCATCCAGCCCTCGTCGCGGGCCATGACCGAGGCGATGCGCAGGGCGAAGCACTTCTTGCCGAGCAGCGCGTTGCCGCCGTAGCCCGACCCGTAGGACCAGATCTGGCGGGTCTCGGGGAAGTGGACGATGTACTTGTTCTCGGCGTCGCACGGCCACGAGACGTCCTCGACGCCATCGGTCAGGGGCATGCCGACGGAATGCAGGCACGGCACGAAAGACCCAGTGGAACCGAGCGCGTCCAGGGCGCCCTGGCCCATCCGGGTCATGATCCGCATCGACACGGCGACATAGGCCGAGTCGGTCAGCTGCACGCCGACGTGGCTCTTGTCGGAGCCGAGCGGCCCCATCGAGAACGGCACCACGTACATGGTGCGACCCCTCATCGAGCCTTCGAACAGCTCTGTCAGCGCCGCCCTCATCTCCGAAGGGTCACGCCAGTTGTTGGTCGGGCCGGCTTCGTGCTCGGCGGGCGAGCAGATGAAAGTGCGATCCTCGACCCTGGCCACGTCACCGGGGTCCGACAGGGCCAGGTAGGAGTTGGGCCGCTTGGCGTCGGACAGCCGCTCGAACGTGCCCGCCTCGACCAGGGTCCGGCAGAGGCTGTCGTACTCCTCGGCCGAGCCGTCGCACCAATGGACCTCGTCGGGTTCGGTCATCGCCGCCACCTCCCCGACCCAAGTCAGCAGGCGCTCGTTGGTGGTTGGGGCGGAAGCGGTCGTGTTCATGGCTGGGTCGCTACTCCTCGATTCGTCGTCTGTCGGCGCGCGCGTCGGTCTCTGGAACGCGGCGGCCGGGCCTTGAGATGGCGCCGGGAACGGAAACCGCCCATGCGCGGGCGGTCCAGAAAGCCTACCGTACGGCCAAGAACGCCGGTTTTGGGGGACGCCAGGGCCGCATGCGGCCCTGGCCCGTGGCGCGCATGCGCGCCACGTCCGACGGCGCATGCGCCGTCGGCAGACGCGCCGCATGCGGCGCGTCTCCGGGCCGCACATGTGCGGCCCGGAACGGCCAAGAACGCCTACTCGACGTTCGCCTCGGCCTCGACGGGGCGGGTGGGGGTCGGATCTTCTCGACGCGGGACCAGGACCAGGCGCTTGAACTCGGCCACCAGGACGCCGTCCTGGTTGAGGACCCTGGTGTGGACCCTGACGGTGCCGCGATCCGGCTTTGACTGGGACTCGCGCTTCTCCAAG
>DATJWI010000195.1:0-12849 GCA_035501375.1 Solirubrobacteraceae bacterium | reverse complement strand
CGCTGCGTGCGCGCACGCACGGGCGCGCACGCGCACGGGCACGCACGCACGGGCACGCACGGCACGCACGCGCATGGGCACGCACACACGCGCACGCACGGGCACGCACACACGCACACGGCACACACCACGCGCACACGGGCACCGCGTTTCTCGAGATCCCCGGCAAAGTCCATGCGGCGCCCAGATCGGCGCCCGAAAAGGTGGTGGCGCAAGACCGCATCTTTTTTGGTAGCGGACTGTTATGGGGGTTGGGAAACAGGAGGCCAGCGGAAGTCGATGGATCTGGCGGGTGTGCATCAAAGCCAAGAATCGACGTCAGGAGAGGGTCAGATACGCCATGTACCAGTTCAGCAGGGCCATATACAGGGAGCTAGCGCCCCACATCCTGCAACCCCAGCACGCGACGAACGCGACGGTCAGCCACGAGCGGGTCTTGCACGCGTGCGAGGCGGTAGTCGAGCGGATGGCGACCGATCGCCATTACTTCGCTTATCCGGCAAGAACGTTGTACTGCGACATCAGGACTTACTTCGCGATGAGCGACCAAGGCTACGTGCGCAGGGTCGTCAACCGGTACATCGCCTATGCCCAGCGCTACCTGGCCGAGAACCCGGTCGCGGCGTATACGGCGGTCAGCGGCCAGTTGCCGCGGTGCCGGGCGACGACGCGCAAGGGCTCGGCGTGCCAGCGCGTGCCGCTGCCCCACAACGGCTACTGCCCGTCTCACCAGCACCTGGCCGAGACCGAGGATCGCGAGCTGGCGGCGGCCTGATGCGAACGGGGCATAGGCTTGGGATGTGCTTCTTGGGGTAGACGTCGGCGGAACGTTCACCGACGCGGTGCTGATCGCCGAGGACGGCGCGGTGCACACAGCCAAGGTCCCGACCACGCCCGAGGACCAGGCCGAGGGCGTGATGTGGGCGGTGCGCGAGGCGCTCGCCCGAGCCGGGGCCGGACCACGAGACGTAAAGGCGTTCGCGCACGGGATGACCGTCGCCACGAACGCGCTCCTGGAGGGCAGGACGGCGAGGACCGCTTTGATCGCCACCGACGGGTTCACCGACGTGATCGAGCTGGGCCGCCAAGCCAGACCGCACCTGTATCGGCTGTGCGAGGCTCCACCGCCGCCGCTTGCGCCCCGCGAGCGGCGCTTCGGCGCGCCCGAGCGCTGCGGCCCGAACGGGCCCTTGATCGAGCTCGACCCGGAGCTGGCGAGAGAGCTCGTCGAGGAGGTCGCCGAGTCCGAGCCGGAAGCCGTGGCGATAGCCCTTCTGCACTCCTACGCTTATCCTGGCCACGAGCGCATGTTGGCCGGACTGCTGGCCGACAGGCTGGGTCCGAAGGTCCACGTGACCAGCTCCAGCGAGCTGGTCGGGACCTTCAGGGAGTACGAGCGCACGGCCACAACCGTGCTCGACGCGGCGCTCAGTCCCCTGCTTGGCGTCTATCTGAGGCGCCTGGCCCGAGAGTGCGAGGCCGAAGGCATGGCCGAACCCGAGATCATGCAATCTTCGGGCGGCTTGGCCACGATCGAGCTGGCCTGCGCTCACGCAGCGCTGACGGTCCTCTCGGGTCCGGCCGGTGGCGTCGGCGGGGCGCTGCTGCTGGCGGAGCTGGCCGGCGAGCGCGACGTGGTCTGCCTGGACATGGGGGGCACTTCCTGCGACGTCTGCCTGATCTCGGGCGGCCAGGTAGCCGAGACGGTCCAGCGCACCGTCGCCGGGCGCCCGGTGGCGCTGCCCGCCCTCGACATCCATACCGTCGGCGCCGGCGGCGGCTCGATCGCCTGGCGCGACGGGGGCGGGGCGCTGAGGGTCGGACCGGAGTCCGCGGGCGCCGAGCCCGGACCGGCCTGCTACGGGCGCGGCGGCGAGCGCCCGACGGTCACCGACGCAGACCTGCTCTTGGGACGCCTGCCCGAAGACGCGTCCCTGGCGGGGGGCCTGCAACTGGACCGAGCCGCCGCCGAGCGGGCGGTGGCTGGGCTCGCGGCGGAGCTGGGCCTGGGAGTCCAGGAGTGCGCCGCCGGGATCGTGCGAGTCGCCGAGGCCGAGATGGCCAGGGCGCTGCGGGTGATGACCGTCGAGCGCGGGATCGACCCGCGCGGCCTGGCCCTGATGTGCTTCGGCGGCGCCGGACCGTTGCACGCGTGCGCGTTGGCCGAGGATCTGGGGATCGAGACGGTGCTGTGCCCCGAGACCTCTGGTGTCCTGTGCGCGCTCGGCCTGGCGGCCGCCGCACCGCGGCGGGACGCCTCGCGCACGGTGATGCTGCGCGGCGCGGCCTTCTCCGAGGCGGCCGTCGCGGATGTGCGCCGGGAACTGCTGGCCCGAGCGGGCGCTGGCCGGGAGAGGATGGTCTACGAAATGCGCTACCGCGGCCAGTCCCACGAGCTGGCGGTCGAGTCGACCGAGACCGATCCCGACGAGCTGCGCCAAGCGTTCGCCGACGCCCACGACCGACGCTACGGCTACCGCGACGAGGCCAGCGAAGTCGAGCTGGTCACGGTCCGAGCATCGGTCTGGGGTCCGGCGTCCGAGCTGCGACTGGGCGCCGGCCCGAGCGCTCCGAGCCGCGGCCGGGGCGCCACGGCCGACGACCCCCAAGACCCGGCCCACGAGCCGGCCGAGACACCGATCGAAGGCCCGTCCGTGCGCGCGCTGCAAGGCGCCACGCTGTACGTGCCGCCGGGATGGGCGGGCCGGCAAGACCCGTGGGGCACGATCCGGCTGGAACGCTCGACGTGAGGAGCCGAGAGCTTGATCCGGTCGAATTGCAGGTCGTCGCAGGCGCCTTGCGCGCCGCCTGCGAGGAGATGGGCGCGGTCCTGATCGGCTCGGCGCGCTCGGCCAACATCAAGGAGCGCAGGGATGCCTCGACCGCCCTGTTCGACGCGAGCGGCGAGATGGTGATGCAGGCCGAGCACATTCCGGTTCACCTGGGGTCGATGCCGGCGGCGGTCAAGGCCGTGCTCGGCGAGGACCACTCCGCGGGCGATTCATGGGTCCTGAACGACCCGTTCGCGGGCGGGACCCACCTGCCTGACATCACCGCGATCACCCCGGTTCTGTGTGCCGGCGAGTTGCTGGGCTTCGCTGCCAGCAGAGCCCACCACGCCGATGTCGGCGGGCGCGTCCCGGGCTCGATGCCGGCCGACAGCCGAAGCCTCGAGGAAGAGGGCCTCGTGATCGCGCCGACCAGGCTCTTGGACTCGACGCTGCAGGAGCTGGCCCAACAGATGCGTCAGCCCGAGGAGCGCGCCGCCGACCTGAGAGCGCAGCTGGCGGCCAACCGGATGGGCGCCAGGCGCCTGGTCGAGCTGGCCAACCGCATCGGACCGCCACGACTACGGGAAGCGTTTGCCGCGGTCCTCGACTACGCCGAGCGGCGTGCCCGGGCCTCTATCTCAGAGCTCCTTGATGGCGAGCGCCACGCCGACGACGTGCTCGAGGGGTCCGGGTCGTTCCAAGATGAGATCCGTCTGCGCCTGCGTGCCACGGTCATCGGCGACCGCTTGATCCTCGACTTCGGCGGCTCCGCGCCCCAGCAGCCCAGCAACCTGAACTGCCCGCTGGCGGTCACGATGTCGGCCTGCCTGTTCGCGGTCAAGGTCCTGACCGACCCCGACATCCCGCCGTCCGCCGGCGCTTACCGACCGATCGAGATCGTCGTGCCCGAGGCATCGATTCTCAATGCCCGGCCCGTCGGAGGGCATCGGCCGGCGGTCGCGGCCGGAAACGTAGAGACCAGCTCGAGGGTCGCGGACCTGGTGCTCGCCGCATTCGGCAGGGCCCAGGGCCAGGGCACGATGAACAACCTGACCTTGGGAGCCGACACGTTCTCCTACTACGAGACGACCGGCGGCGGCCAGGGCGCGTGCCCCGACGCCGATGGCCCGAGCGGAGTGCACGTTGCGATGAGCAACACCATGAACACGCCCGTCGAGGCCTTGGAGCAGGAGTTTCCGGTCCGCGTCCTGCGCTACGGCCTGCGCTGCGGCTCAGGCGGTCTGGGCGCCCATCGCGGGGGCGACGGGGTTGTGCGCGAAATCGAAGCCCTCCAGGAGATGGCCTACTCCCTGATCGCCGACAGGCGCCGCCACGGACCCCGGGGCGCCGCCGGCGGCGGCGACGGCCTGCCCGGCCGCGACCGGCTGGACGGCGAGCCGATCGACTCCAAGTCGACGGGCTTCTTGGAGCCGGGGGCCAGGCTGTGCATCGAAACCCCCGGCGGCGGCGGCCACGGGCCCGCGCCGGATTAGCCTGAGCGCAGACGACAAGGCGCGGTCCCGACCCCCGAACCGCTCCAAAGGGCCAAAAAAGCAGCCGATTTCCAGGGGATTTGGGATTTTCGCCGGGATTTCGTATCTTGTAGGGAGCGACCGCCCTGTTTAGAGCAGATGCCAAACGGGGCAGACTCTCAGAAGCCTTACTCCCAGACCTACGGTTCCAGACTGATGCCAATTGCTTTCAAAGAATGGGCTGTCACCGTCCGCGCGCTAGCGGAAGGCGAGCAGCTGCTGACGTTCCGCAAGGGCGTTCTACGCGAGCCCGGCAAGCCGTTCCGACTCGCACACGAGCGTTTCTTCTTGTATCCGACTTTCGACAATCAGTCCGGCGACCTCGTGCGCGAATCGCATCGGCCGGAGTTGCGTCGCGCGCTGGAGGAGGGTGTCTGGAGCGACGGCGAACCGCCGGTGCACGCCTTCAGCTCGGGGATTCCGATCCAGCAGCCCGATCGCGTACGCATCAGGGCGTGGGCCGAGATCGCCGGGCACTTCACGATCACCGACCCTCGCTGTGTCGACGCGCTCTCGCCGTTCTACGTCTGGACGCCAAGCTACGCCGAACGGCGCCTCGGATGGCGTCGCCAGCAGCCTCTGCACGTGCTCTTGCTGCGCACCTATCGCATCCCGAGGCCGGTGACTGTCAAGGTCAAGGACGAGTACTCCGCCTCCCAGAACTGGGTCGAGCTGCAGCGCGAACTTCCTTTCGAGGGCACCCCGGTGCTCTCGGATGCCGAGTTCGAGCGCGCTTCTGAAGAGATCGAAGCGATCGCCAGCAGCGCAGGCCAGCCCGCGCTCGTCTGAGACACGGCGGGGGCAGGGCCGGTCAGCCCAGCCGCCCCAGACCCCTCTGACCCGCCCATCGGGGTCGGCCAAAGCGTCCGAGAGACGGCGGGGCGCGCCCTCAGACGCACCCCGCCGAATCGCTTGGACCTAAGCCCTGTCCTCGGGCTCGATCCCTGTCTTTCAGTCGCTACTCGGTCACTTCGTACTGCGGGTCTTCCTTGACGATCAGGCCTTTGACTTTGACGCTCGTCAGCGACAGTTCGCCGGCTAGCCCGGCCAGGTCGCTTTCGACTTGCACGGCGGCTTTGGAGCCTTCGATATGGCCGCCGGTCACCTGCGCGTCGGGAGCATATGAGTTGTCTTCTCCCCAGTAGGAGTTGACGTCGATCCCGACGAGCGCGCCGGTCAGCTTGTCGTTGTCGAGCGTGGCGTTGCCCTGGTTGAGCTGGACCGACGCGTAGCCGCCGGTCACCTTGTCTTCCGTGAGCGTCAGCTCGGGTGTCGCCGGGCGCGTCGGGCTCGCCGAGACGTACTCGACGCCGATGTTGTTGTCGCTCAGCTTCGAATTCGACACGCTCGATGAGGATCCCGCCGCGTAGAACAGCACGCCGGCGCCATCTTCCTCCCACTGTTCGGTGGATTCGTAGCCGCATGTGCCGGGGATGTTGCATTCGTCGCCGGAGATAATGACTTTGCTGATCGTGGCCACCGCGCCCCTGCTGACCTGGATGCCGTTCTGGCCCTGGTTCGACGGACCCGCGCCGGTGATGGTCGTCTTGGCGACGGTCGCGGTCGAACCCGGGCCGTCCACCGTCATGCCGTTCTTCTGGTAGTTCTCGATCGTGTCCTTGCTCAGAATGGCGTGCCCGACCTGGCCACCGGTCCCGAATCCGACCTGAATGCCGACCCCGCCCTGACAGCCGTTGATCGGGAAGGCCCCGGCGCCGTCGAGCGTCACCTTGTTGGCTTCGAGCGTCGCGCCCCCGCCGACCACGATCCCGTAGAGGAAGTCGTTACACGTGCCCGCTTGCCACTTGGCTTCGAGCGCGAGGCCGCTGAGCGTCACTTTGCCGGTCGTGCAGATCGAGACGAGATCCTCGTCTTCTCCGCCTCTGGCCGCGTTCCGTTCGTGATCGCAGGTCGTTTCCGATTTACCGGGCGCCCCGGGCACGACGATCTTGGCGCCCGATTTGCCGGCGAGCGTGACCGCCTTTTCGATCTGCAGTTGTTCTTTGTAGATCCCACCGCATATGTCGACGGTGCTGCCCACCGCCGCCGCGGTTATCGCCGTCTGCACGGACGTATATTCGGGATGCGCGCAGCTGGTGCCGGGCGCGGAGGCCGTTGGACCCACGAACAGGACGGCCGCGTTCGCGGCCGCCGGCGCACCGGCAAGCATCGAAAGCGCCGCTACGGCGCTCAACGCCGCATTTTTGGTTGATCTGAACATATGGCTAGCTCCTTGCTGTGTGGACAAGGGATCGCTCCCTCGCATTTCAGGCATGCGACGCCCGTCGCGGCAGGAGCGACCACAGCGGGCCTGTCCTTCGGAGTCCACCAATCACGTCGATCTCCATCTCCTAGCCACGCCCTTGAGCTCGACAGCCCGCGAGCGCCACCGCCTCCGGCGAACCTCTCTGTAGGGTCCGCTCTCAAGCAAGAGCTGCCGGCGACGGCTCCCTAGGCCTCGTCGCTCGCCCGGCGTCCGCCGGGCCGCAGCTCTCGTCTCGTCCGCAGGCTACCAGGATGCCCGCTAGTCCGGCTGCCGCCCATTCAAGGCCTGTCTGGCCGCTTCGGCGCCCGACTCGGGCACGAGCACGTCGCGGGGACCGCCCGCCAGGAAGTCGGGCACGTCGAAACCGGGAGCGCGCCTGACCATGCTCGGGATGCCCTCCTCCAGCAGCAGACCCTGGATCAGCTCGGCCTCGGGCAGGCTGCCGGCATAGGCGACCTTGACGAGATCGCCTTCGCTGTATTGGGGCTTTACCTTGCGGGCGTATTCGCGCCTGGAGTCGACCTCCTCGACCTCTCCCGTGGCGTCCGGATGAACCAAGGGCATCCCGCACTCGCCGCAGAAGCGCTCGCTCGGCGCGTGCTCACGCTCGCACGTCGGGCACACGAGGCGATCCAGGTCGGGCTCCCGATCCATCACCGCACCTCGAGCCCGACCTCCCGGACCTGACCGTCCTCGATCAGATAGCAGCGAACCTCGGGCTCCTCGCCGGCCAGACCGACGATCACCCACTCCAAGCCCGGCCAGTTGGCAGCGAAGTTGATGTCGGTCTGGGACGGGTACGGCTCGGTGTGGGTATGCGAGTGGTAGATCGCGCCCAGCTCCCAGCCCGCGTCCTCGAACTCGTCGATCGCACGCGACAGCTCTTTGCCGTCGATCTCGAAACGCTTGCGCGACGCATACACATTCGCGGCCTTGTGCACGGCGACCGCGACGGTCTCGTTCCTGTTCCAGTTCGCGTCCTCAACGCCCCGGACCGCGCCCTCAGCACCGGCCTTCGCCTCGTCGGCTCCAGCAGACACATAGGCGATCAGGCCGCAGCACTCGGCGTCGTACTCGGCGCGCGCATGGCCGATCAGCTCGTCGAGCAGGGTTTGGGAGGCGATCACGGCGAGGGCGCGGACGGGCGGGGATCCATTACCACCAGACGGTGGCGTCCAGGTTCTCGACCTCGTCGACGGGCAGGGTGTAGATGCCGCTCGACAGGTACTTCCAGCCATCGTCGGCGACCACGAATACGACGTTGCCCTCGTCCAGCTCGCCCGCGATTCGAACCGCGATCGAGGCGATCGCGCCGGATGAGACGCCCGCGAAGATGCCCTCTTCGTCGAGCAGCTTCCTCGTCCAGAGGATCGCGTCGCGGTTGGTCACGAAGATCTTGCGGTCGAGCAGCGAAATGTCGATGATCGGCGGTATGAAGCCGTCGTCCAGGGAGCGCAGGCCCTGGACGGGCTCGCCCTGCATCGGCTCGGCGGCGACGATCTTGACCGCGTCGCCGAACGTCTCCTTCAGGCGCCTGCCGTTGCCCATCAGGGTGCCGCCCGTGCCGAGACCCGCGACGAACGCCGAGACCTCGCCGAGCTCCTCCAGGATCTCCAGGGCGGTGCCGTTGTAGTGGGCGTTCGGGTTGGCCTGGTTGCCGTACTGGTAAGGCATATATACGGACGGGTCGGCCTCGGCCATCGCCAGGGCCTTTTCGACCGCGCCGTTGGAACCGAGCGAGCCCTCCGAGTAGACGATCTCGGCGCCATACATCTTCAATAGCTGCGTACGCTCGGGGGTCACGTTCTCGGGCATGACCACCTTCAGTTTGTAGCCTCTGCGCCCGGCGATCATCGCCAGGGAGATACCCGTGTTGCCGGAGGTCGGCTCGAGGATCGTCTGGCCCGGCACGAGCAGGCCCCGCTCCTCCCCATCCTCGATCAGGGCCTTGGCGACCCTGTCCTTGACCGAGCCGGTCGGATTCCTCGACTCGAGCTTCGCCCAGATCCTGACACCAGGCTTGGGCGACAGGCGCGGCAGCTCGACCAACGGCGTGTTGCCGATCGACTGCACCAAGTCGCCGTAGCGCCCCCCACAGGGCTTGTTCTCGAGCGGCTCGACGGCCATTACTTCACGGAATATAGCGATGCGCGGACGCGTCGCGGAGACCTCGCGCAAACGAGCACGACACCGTCGGAGCGCTCGTCGTCGGGCCATCACCGTCTAGGATGGTCGCCAGAGGGATGCGAATGGGATCTGGACCTGACTACGACTACGACTGGCTGGTGATCGGCTCTGGCTTCGGGGGCAGCGTCTCGGCGCTGAGGCTCTCCGAGAAGGACCACTCCGTCGGCGTTCTGGAGTGCGGGCGGCGCTTCGCCGACCACGAGCTGCCGAGCTCGACCGCGGACGTGAGGCGCTACTCGTGGAACCCTTTTCTGGGGATGAAGGGCATCTTCAGGCTGACGATCTTCAAAGATGTGTCCGTCGTCTCCGGCTGTGGTGTCGGCGGCGGCAGCCTCGGCTACGCGAACACCTTGTATGTGCCGCCGAAGGCGTTCTTCGAAGACAGGCAGTGGGCGGAGATGGACGATTGGGAGTCGGCGCTCGCGCCCCACTACGCCGAAGCGCAGCGGATGTTGGGGGTTGTGCAGAACCCTTATGAGGATCCAGCCGACCAGCTCTTGCGCGAGCTGGGCGAGGAGCTTGGCGTCGGCGACACCTACCAGAAGACCCCCGTAGGCGTTTACTTCGGCGAGCCGGGCGTGACCGTGCCAGACCCGTTCTTCGGAGGCGAGGGGCCGGACCGGACCGGCTGCCGGCGCTGCGGGCGCTGCATGGTCGGCTGCCCGCACGGCTCGAAGAACACGCTCGTCAAGAACTACCTGTACCTCGCCGAGAAGCGCGGCGCCAGAGTGATGCCCGAACGCACCGTGATCGATGTCCGGCCGATCGGCGCCGGCACCGGCGAGGAGGGCTATGAGGTCGAATCGGTGCGCTCCGGCGCCTGGCTGCGCAAGGACCGCCGCGTGCAGCGCGCCCGCGGCGTGGTCGTCGCGGCGGGACCGCTCGGCACCAACCGGCTGCTGCAGCGCTGCCGCCTGAACGGCTCGCTGCCCCGGATCTCGACGCGTTTGGGCGAGCTGGTGAGGACCAACAGCGAGTCGATCCTGACCGTGACCGTGCCCGAGGACTATCCCGACGATTTGATCGAGCGCGTCGCGATCACCTCCTCGATCTATCCCGACCCGAACACCCATATCGAGACCGTCACCTATGGCGCCGCCGGCGACTCGATGCACCGCTTCTACACCCTGCTGGTCGGCGACGGCACGAAGGTGACGAGGCCGTTGAAGCTGCTGAGCCAGATCGCGCTGCACCCAAAGCGCTTCCTGAAGGTTCTGTTTCCGAAACACTGGTCGAGACGCACGATCATCATCCTGGTCATGCAGACGCTGGACAACGCGATCGCCTTGCGACCCCGCAAAGGCCCGTTCGGATTGCTGCGGCTGACGACCGAACAGGACCCCGAGAAACCGAACCCCACGTTCATCCCTGTCGCCAACCAGGCGGCCGAATGGTTCGCCAAGCGCACCGGCGGGATCGCCCAGAGCTCGACCACAGAGGCCCTCTTCAACATCCCCACGACCGCCCACATCCTCGGCGGCGCGGTCATCGGCCAAGACCCTTCGCGCGGCGTCATCGACGCCAAGCAGCGCGTCTTCGGCTACGAGAACCTGCTCGTCTGCGACGGCTCCGCGATCCCAGCCAACGTCGGGGTCAATCCGTCCCTGACGATCACCGCCTTGGCCGAGCACGCGATGAGCCACATCCCTGCCGCCGGTCTTCCTGGAGAGCCCAGCTCGCCCGAGACGATCACGGCGGCGTAGGCCGGCACCGCCGCCTCGGGCTTGCCAGGCGACGTCTTAGACGATCTAGCGCCCGCCGGCCATCGCCGGCAGGATGACCAGGGTGTCGGACTCGGAGACGGCCGTATCCAAGCCTCCGAGGACGCGGACGTCCTCGTCGTTGAGGTAGACGTTGACGTAGCGGTTGAGTTCGCCGTCGGCCGCGAACAGCTGGTCGGCGGTCGCCGGGTAGCTTGCGGCCAAGTCGCGCAGGACATCGCCGACGTTGGCGCCTGAGGCGCTGATGAGGCGCTCACCGCCGACGGAGGCGCGCAGGACCGGCGGGATCTTGATCGTGGCCATCGCGGCGGAGCCTACCCGGCCGCGGCGCAGAACGCCTCGTAGTCCGGGAAGACGCCCAGCTCGTCGTCGGCGATCTGATCCGGGGCGCGCGAGCAGATCGGGCAGTCGGGGTCGCGGTGGACCTTGACCTCCGTCAGGGTGGCCGCCAGGGCGTCGTACAGGAGCAGGCGCCCGATCGCGGGATCGCCGATGTCGAGGATCAGCTTGACGACCTCGGTCGCCTGCAGCAGGCCCATCGTGCCGGGCAAGACCCCGAGCACGCCGTTGGCCCCGCAGGAGGGCGCCAGCTCGGCCGGCGGCGGCTCGCGGAAGAGGCAGCGATAGCAAGGGCCCTCGTAGGGCTTGAAGACCGACAGTTGGCCGTCGAAGCCGAGGATCGAGGCCGAGACGACTGGAATCTTCAGGCGCACGGACGCGTCGTTCAAGAGGTAGCGGGTCGGGAAGTTGTCGACGCCGTCGACCACGACGTCGTAGCCGGAGATGATCTCGATGATGTTGGAGGCGTCGATCCGGGTCTGGTACTTGACGACCTGGACATCCGGGTTGAGCGCGTGGATCGACTCCTCGGCGGAGTCGACCTTGGGGATGCCGACGCGCTGGGTCGAGTGGATGACCTGGCGCTGCAGGTTCGACAGGTCGACGACGTCGTCGTCGACGATGCCGATCGTGCCGACGCCGGCGGCGGCCAGGTAGAGGGCGGTCGGCGAGCCCAGGCCGCCGGCGCCGAGCAGCAGGACCTTGGCGTCGAGCAGCTTCTGCTGGCCCTCGGCGCCGATCTCCGGGATCAGGAGATGACGCGAGTAGCGGTCACGCTGCTCGTGGCTGAGCGTGCGCGGGACGACGACCTCATAGCCGCGGTCCTTCCACAGGGTGATGCCGCCGGTCATCGAAGAGACGTTGGTGTAGCCGAGATCTCCGGTCAGGGTGCGGGCGGCGTAGGCCGAGCGGTTGCCGGACTGGCAGTAGAGCACGATCTGGGCTTCGCGATCGGGGACGATCCCCTCGATGCGCGTCTCGAGATAGCTCCTGGGCACGTGCTTGGCGCCCGGCAGGTGACCGGCGCCGAACTCGTCGGCCTCGCGCACGTCCACGATCGCGACGCCCTCGTCGATCAGCTCCCTGACCTTGGCTGGATCGATCTCCTCGATCTGGGACTTGACTCGGCGGAGCAGCTCCGCGCCTGACACGCTCATCGTGATACTCCTAAATCATGGTCGGGATTAGGTGCTTCACAAAGTGTAGCGCTTTGGGCGCACCGCGCCAAGCCCTGGCCATAGGCTGACTCTCGCGATGACCTACCGGACCCGAATCGCGTTGCTCGCTGCCGTGACGGCGCTCGTGGCGACGTTGGTCATCGTGGCGGTCGTCGCGGGACCGTCCGGCACCGGCTCGGGGTCGGGCTCTCCGAAGGGGACGTCGGAGGCGGGTTTCGACGGCGCGGCGCTGCCGCCGGGCGTGAGGGCCAAGCCCTTCACGCTCACGGCATTGGCGTCTCCGCCGGGCGAGGCATCGATCGGCGGCGGCGGCGGATTGGCCGGCGGACCCGCGGGCGGGTCACATGGTGGCACGGTCTCGTTGGCGCAGTTCGCGGGAAAGGTGGTGGTGATGGCGTTCCTGTACCCAGGCTGTGGCCACACATGCACGCTGATCGCCGACCAGATCAGGGGCGCCCTGGACGAACTCGGCCGGGAGCCGGCCGTGGTGATCGTGGACGCAAGCCAAACGGACGGCACGCACGCGCGCGCACGCGGGCGCGTGCATCGCATTTTTGAAGAGACGGGCCTCGCCGGCAGGGCCTACTACCTGACCGGCTCGCAGCGCCAGCTGAAAGTGGTCTGGCGCGCTTACGGCGTCGTCCCCGCGAGCGCCGGCAAAGCCAAGTTCGACGAATACGCCCAGGTGCTCCTGATCGACGGCAAAGGCAACGAGCGGGTCCTGTTCGGCGCCGAAGACCTGACAGCCGAAGGCTTGGCCCACGACGTCGGGCGACTGCAAACAGGAGCCTGAGGCCCGACTCACCCCCATCGGGCGCTCGCCGTGTGCCGGTCTGGGCACTGACCAGACCAGAC
>DATJWI010000194.1:0-11976 GCA_035501375.1 Solirubrobacteraceae bacterium | reverse complement strand
GGCGGACGCCCTGGTTAACGGCGTGGGGGCGAGGAGTCTCACTTCAGTAGTCGGCAGTCGGGTGCAGAACGGCGCCGGCGTCTACGTACCCGAGGCGCTCACGAAGCGCGCAGCCGTTCAGGCCCTTTGGAAAGCGCGGGGTCTGGTAGGCGATGCGCGTGTAGCCGCCGGGAAGAGGGGCATAGGGGGGGTCGTCTTTACCGGACACCGAACAAAGCGGTTCATCGAGGAGGCTGAGCGACAGCTCGGTATGGGCCAGGCCGCGACATCCTCGCGCTGCGCGCAAGCCGAGGACCAGGGCCGCACGTGAGCTGGGCTCGTTGTACCTAAGCGCCTCGATGGCCTGGAAGACCTGTGACAACATCTTCTCGGCGGCTTCGCCCCCACGAAACGCCTTTCGCGTCCTTTTCCGCAGCGATCTTGTCTGCCTCAGACTGAGCTTCCGTCGCGTATAGATGAACTGATCGGGGTCCGGCAACAGCAGCGTGATGTTGTCGAGTCGACCGAGCGCCCGGTTGGTGTGGTCGAGCAAGCGCTGCATCTCCGCGTCGACTTCAAGCGAAGGGTCAGGCGGCAGCGGCAGCGGATGGAACGCCCGGACCGCTCTCGGCGAGCCGGAACTCGCCCGCGCGCGGGCTGGCGCGCGGGGCGGCCGGTGCTTCGCGATCGCTTAGCACCCTGCAGCTTAGTAAGCGATATCGCAGAAACGCTTTCTAAGGGTGTGGTGGGTCAGCGATCGCGGCACGCAGGAAGGCGGACCATTCACGGCGGTAGTACGTCACCCTGCATCGCACTCGAGGTTCCCTAAGCGCCTCGGGTCAAGGAGCGATGCGCCGCGAAGCGGCCGCTTGCGCTCGTGCCCGCGCGCCGGCCGGCCGGGCGTCGAAGCGGCCGGCCAGCCACGGTCAGCGCCCGGCGGCCCGGGCGTGCCTGAGCCCGCGCCGGGCCATGAAGCCGTTGGCGAGCAGCAGGAGCGTCTTGTTCGCGGGCGCACGGAAGCCGCTCTCGGTGTGGGGCGCGTAGACGCCGTCCTGCAGCCAGCCAGTGTGCTGGCGGGTCTCGAGCCCGATCAGCTTCGCCTCGTAGCGATGCCCCATCACGCCGGCGCGGCGTCCGCCGGCGGGAAGCGGTCCGGAAAGGTCGATCCCCTGGGCGCCGGCGACCCGAGCGAGGTCGTGAACTGGATCGTGCCGGCGTCCCGGTCGCGCAGCCCGATTGGAGCCACAGGCGTGACGACGGCTCCTCCGGCGGGGGTCACGTACGCGAGCGCAGCGGTCAGATCGCCGCCGATGATCTCGTCGTCGGCGTCAGACCAACTGGTCATCGACGCCTCCCGGCCGCCCTGCCGCCCGCTCGAGTCGCCGCCGCTCGAACGGATCTTCCAGGGCGCACGTGGCTGGCGCGGCGTCGAACACGGGATCTGCGCGCGGAGCGTACTCGGCGGCAGCCTGCCCATGGGCGTAGTTTGCCCTGAAAGCTTCATACATCTCTTGCAACGGGACGCCGGTCCGGGTGCCGTGATCGTTGACGTACTCCATGTGGCGCCGTCCCTCGCCGTCATAGGCGTGCAGCAGAGCGTCGGCGCTGCCATCGAACTCGAGCGGCGGGACGCCGAAGCGCTCGCACAGCCCTGCGTTGAAGGCCGGGCTCGCCTTCAGCCACTTGCCTCCGACATGAAGTGACGCGTAACCGTGGAAGACGAACAGGTCGCTGCCCATGCGCTCCCGAAGCTTCTCGCTGGAGAGATGGTTGCGCACGTCGGCGAAACCGATCCGCGCCGGGATGCCGACGGCTCGGGCGCCGGCGACCAGCAGGATCGCCTTCGGCACGCACCAGCTGCGTTCAGACGAAAGCGTCGCGCTGGCGGCAAAGGCCTCGGGACGCAGGTCAATGGCGTAAGGGTCGTAGCGGATCCGATCCCGCACATCCGCGAACAGCAGCGCCGAGCGCCCTACGTCCTCCTCGGCGTTCCCGACGGTGCCAAGCGCCCACTCGCGCACAGCGTCGGTGTCGTGATCGAAGGTCGCTGTCGCGACCAGGTCGGCGTCG
Organism: Solirubrobacteraceae bacterium; assembly: GCA_035501375.1. Taxonomy (GTDB): domain Bacteria; phylum Actinomycetota; class Thermoleophilia; order Solirubrobacterales; family Solirubrobacteraceae; genus Palsa-744. The sequence continues at coordinate 9,927 of DATJWI010000194.1, read as the reverse complement.
GTGGGCGGTCCTGAGACTGTGACCGCCCTGATCTCCACGGGCAAGCTCATGCTTACATGATCGCAGCGCTTGCGATCGTGGGTCCGAGGCGGGGATCTGGCGAGGCCCGACCTGTCCTTGCGAATGCCGCCAGGCGGCGCGACAACCGGTTACGCGATCGATAGGACCGGTGACTGGCTATCCCGCCTCCGAGTTTCAATCAGCCGGCCCTGACGATGTCTGTCCAGGTGCCGGTGCAGACGGTCTCGCCGCGCTGGTTGGTCGAGACCGTCTCGAAGACATAGAACCCGCGTCCGTCACGCTCGTAGATGTTCTTGACCGACGCGCGCGTAGAGATCTCGTCGCCGGCGATGACCAGTGGACCCCAGCGGAACTCCTGGGCGCCGTGGACCTCCATCGCGAAGTTCATCGCCACGTCTGGGTCGAAAACCGCCATCGCGACCGCCGGCGTCGAGTAGACGACGGCGAACATCGGCGGAGCGACGACGTCTACATGCCCGGCACGGCGCGCGGCCTGCACGTCGAGATGCACAGGGTCGGTCTCGCCCACCGAGCGCGCATACTCACGGACCTTCTCACGCCCGACCGTATAGATCGACGGTGGATAGGTCTTGCCGACGGCATCGATCTTCAACGCCAATCAGGCCTTTCTCGCGCCATTCGGTCGCCTTCGGTCCACGTCCGGGGCGGCAAGGCCCACATCCGAGGCGGCAAGGCCCACGCCTGGTGCGGCGCGGCCCACGCCCGGCGCGGCAAGGCCCACGGCGAGGCTCGTGTCCGGGGCGGCGACCCGCCGCCGCCTGTGCCTGGTGAAGAGCGCAAGCGCGTAGCGTCCGGCCGGATGCTCGCGGGCCCGCTCGACGAGCGCTGCCATGCGAGCAGGCAGGATGGCGGGCTGCGGAAGCGGCACGCCGTACTCGGGTGGCACCACGATCGAGCCGGCCAACGCAGCGAACGTCAAATCCGCGGCGTTGAAAGATCCGCCGCACAGGTAAGGTCGGCCGTCTGAGAGAAGGTCTGCCACGAAGTCGAGCTCGCGCCAGACGGCCGCCTCGTCCTCGATCTCGATCCCGGGCCTGATACCGAGCGCCCTCCCGACGAAGCCCTTTGCGAAGGGCCAGCCAAAGCGGATGGCGCGGTCCTCCCAGCCAGGCACGCCCTCGTTGTTGAAGCGCAACGCAAGCTCGCGCGCCGCCAGCATGTGGACGTACATGAGCCGCCGGCCGGTCGGCCCAAGCATCTCGTCGAAGCGCCGACAGAGGCGCACGACTTCTTCCTTCGAGTTCGGCTCTGCCGGGAACAGCCGGAACTCCTGGGGGGTCCTTTCGTCGACCCATTCCAGGATCTCCGCCGACTCTCCGATCGCACCGCTTGGCGTCACAAGCACGGGGACCGTGATCCCGCCGCCGGCCCGCCGCGCGGCGACTTGGTGGATGCCCTGGACGTGGCGCTCCTCCTTGTAGGCCAACCCGGCCCGCTCGAGCGCCCATCGCGCCTTCTCGCAATAGTGGCTGATCGGGATCGTGACAAGCCTCAACATGGTCTCGGTTGCGAGCGTACTCTTCGCCGCAATGCAGTTGGGCTCGCGCTCCCCGAACGCGCCAGTCGGCGCGATCAGCCGCTCGGGCACGGGGTGCAGCTCGACTCGCCCCCGGCGCCCGGGAGTCTGCCGAGCAGCTCCGCCAAGGTCTCGATCTCGGGCTTGCTGTAGCGCTCCTCGAACAGCGCCCCGACGGCCGCGATGTGAGAGCACGACGCCTCGCGCAGCTTGGCCGCGCCGGCGTCGGTCAGCACCGCATAGGTGACGCGGGCGTCTCCGGGACACTCGGCCTTGTCGACCAGGGCGCGCTCGCGTAGCCCGTCGAGCATCCGGGTAACTCCGGAAGGCGTCAGCTGCAAGCTGTCCGCCAGGTCGACCCTCCGCAGGCGCCCGTCCGGCGCGTGCGACAGCAACAGCATGGCCTCGTACTCGTTGACGGTCAGCCCGTGGTCGGCCTGCAGCTGCGCGGTCACCGTCCGGCGCATGCCCGCATGGCCCCGCAGCAGCCGCACCCACGCGTCCACCGCGCCGCGCTTCCCCGCCTGAGACTCTTGATCCCTCAATAGTTGATTACTCATGGGTTACCTGCTAGATTGTTGTGTAGTCAAGTATATCCCCTTTAGGAGGCCCCAAGATGAGCACCACTCTCGACGTAACCAAGACACTGCCGGCCGGGACCTGGACGGTCGACCCGGTCCACTCTCAGGCGGCCTTCGCGGTCGGCTACCACGTCGGCACCTTCAGGGGCAGCTTCTCGCCGATACAGGCCAAGCTCGAGGTCGACGAGGACGGCCGGGCCACGTTGACGGGCTCGGTTGCGGTCAGCGGCGTGCACGTCCAGGACGAGAACCTGGCCGGCCATCTGCAGTCGCCCGACTTCTTCGACGCCGAGCGCGCCCCCGAGATCACGTTCGCATCGACAGCGATCCGCCAAGCCGGCGAGCGGGTCGAGATCGACGGCGAGCTTACGATCAAGGGCAACACCCTGCCGGTCACGGCCACGGGTAAGGTCGGCGAGCAGAAGCTGTACATGGACCGGCCCTACTTCGGTCTCGAGCTCGAGGCCGAACTCGACCGCACGCGTTACGGCTTGAACTGGAACAACCCGCTCCCGAACGGGGACCCGGCGCTCGCCAACGAGGTGACGGTCAGCGTCGAGCTGTTCCTGACGAAGGCGTCCTGAAGATGGCCCAGACAATGGAGATCGGGCCCGCCGGACCGCTCGCGTCAGCGGCGCCGGCGCGGGCACCGAAGATACTTGCTGTCTCTGGCAGCCTGCGCAAGGGCTCCCACAACAGCAAGCTGCTCTCGGCCGCCGCCGAGCTGTTCCCGACTGACGTCGAGGTCGAGTTCTACGACGACCTCAAGGCGATCCCGCCCTACGACGAAGACGATGACGTCGAGCCTTCGCCGGCGCCCGTTGCCTGGCTGCGGGCCGCGATCGCAAACGCCGACGGGCTCTTGATCGCGACGCCCGAGTACAACTCGTCGGTCCCCGGCCAGCTCAAGAACGCGCTCGACTGGGCCTCGCGGCCGCTGGCCACGAACGTTCTGCGCAACAAGCCGGTCGCGGTCATCGGCGCCAGCGCCGGCGCGTTCGGCGCGGTCTGGGCGCAGGCCGAGCTGCGCAAGGTCCTGGCCGCGACGGGCGCGCGCGTGCTCGACGTCGAGCTGGCCGTCGGCCATGCCGAGGAGCGCTTCGACGGGGACGGCTCGCTTGCCGACGGCGAGCTGCACGAGCAGCTCAACGAGGTCCTCGACACGCTCTTGGAGTCGATCCGAACGAGGGCGCTCACCGCCGCGGCCGCCTAACTGGATCGCCACCCCGCTCGGCGGGGGTCTTGTTTGCGAGGACCGTGGCGCGGCCCGAAGGCCGCGCCACGGCTTGCCTGCCGCGTGATTCGCTACTCGTGGGTGCTGATCTCGACCTTTTCTTCGTTGGTCTGGGTCAGCGACATCGTCAGGCCGATCTCTTCGTAGGCGCCGCCCGAGATCGACGCTTCGAGGTGGATGTTCGAGCCCGCTTCCCATGCTTCGATTTTCTGTTTGCCTTCTTTGGCTTCGAATTTGGCGGTGCGTTCGATGCGCATCGTGTTGTTGTTACCAGGCGGTGCAAGCACCTTGCCGCGAATGACGATCGATGTAGAGCCGCAGCTGAATTCGGCGAACGTCGTACCCGATGCCGGTAACAGCTCGATCGCCGTACTTCCGGATTCGACGCTTCTCCACCCAAGGAGCGCATCGAGCGTGCTCGCGCGCACTTCTCCTTCGCTCGCTCCCGCTGAGTTGCATTTCGATTTCGGGCCGACCATTTCACAGCCTGTAAACTTCAGGCTTGTATTAGCCCATTCTTTCGTGCCTTTGTATTCGCCTTCGCCACTGCCGGATTTGCAAGTGATCTTCGTTTTGCCCACCGTTTCGAGCACGACTTCGCCGCTGCTCAGCGTAAAGTGGGATAAGGCCACGCCCGGTAACCACCCAAAAGCTCCTTCTTCGCCTTCTTCGCTGCAGGTGCCGGTCAGATATTCGCCTGAGCCTTCGCCTTCGAGGCAGCGACCGTATTCCGGGGCTTCCGTGGCCTGGTAGAAAAACCGGGTCGGTCCAATCGGATTGCTCGTGCGTACGGCGCCTAAGGTCCCGGTGACGGTTACGTACACCGTGCCTGAGCCGGCGGGCGACACTGCTTCGATTTCCGTTTCCGAGTTCACTTTCCAGCTCGTCGCTGCGGTCGAGCCGAACTTCACGGCGGTGATGTCTCTGAGGAAGTCCCCTTCGATCGTCACTTTTGTGCCGCCGCTCGGGGGCCCGTTCCTGTGATTGAGGCCCGTCAAGACGGGTCCCGGCTCGGCCACCGCGAGGGTGTGTTCGTAGCCGGCGGAGATAGCCGCCAGAGGTTCGCTCAGCCCGGCGACCGCGACCGGTTCGTCCCGGCTTTCGGTCGTGCCGTCGCCGAGCTGCCCGGCGCCGTTGGCGCCCCAGGCCCTGGCTTCGCCATCTTCAAGTAGGGCGACGCTGTGTTCGCCCCCCGCCGAGATTTCGGCGGCTTTTTCGAGGCCTTCGACTTCGACGGGTTTGTGGCTGTCCGTCGTGTTCCCGTCCCCGAGTTGGCCGGAGGCATTGTCTCCCCAGGCCACGACGTGGCCGTCTTCGAGCAGCGCGAGGCTGAATTCGCATCCGGCCGCGATCGCTGTGACTTTTTCCGGGAGGCCTTTGACTTCGACCGGTTCGTCGCTGTCCGTCGCGGTTTCGTTGCCGAGCTGGCCGTGTGTGTTTCTTCCCCATGCCACCACTTTGCCGCTGGCGAGCAGCGCGAGGCTGAATTCGCATCCGGCCGCGATAGCGGTGGCTTTTTCCGTCAGCCCTTTCACTTCTACAGGCACGTCGCTGTCCGTTGTGCTCCCGTCGCCGAGCTGGCCGTGCGTGTTCTTGCCCCAAGCGTCGATCCCGCCGCCGCTCAACAGCGCCAGGCTCGAGTAGGCGCCTGCGGAGACGGCCGTCGCGCCCGCGAGCCCGCTGACCGCGACAGCTTCGGTGGCGCACGAGACTTTCGTTTCTTCGCCCGTGAGCGGGCATTTTTCCGGCCCGCTGGTCGTGCCGTCGCCGAGCTGTCCGTACTGGTTGGCGCCCCACGTCTCGACTTTGCCGCCGGCGAGCAGAGCGAGGTCGTGAAAGCCGCCGGCCGACACGGCCGTCGCGGCTTCGCTCAGCCCTTTGACCTCCACGGCGACTCCCTTCTGGTTGGTGCTGCCGTTGCCCAGCTGCCCCCAGTAGTTCGCGCCCCACGACCACACCACGCCGCCTTCCTGCAGCGCCAGGCTATGTTCGAGGCCGGCGGACACGGCAGTTACGTCGGCCGGCTGGCGCAGCGTCTCCGGTGTCGTCTTGATTCCGCCCACACCGCCGCCCAAGCCCAGTTGGCCCGAGCTGCCCTGGCCCCACGACACAACCCCGTATAACGTGGCCGAGGCGCCTGCCGAGATCCCGGCGCTTACGACCAGCACGAGCGCGAGAAGCGCCCCGATGTTTCCGATGCGTCTCATTCCGTTCGCTCTCCTCTGTGATTCGGTCTCCTGTTCGCACCGCGTTCCGGCGTGACGGCCGGTTGCGCGGGCCCATGGCCGCGGGCCGCCACCGCGTTCGACGCCCAAAGGACGCTTCGCCCGGCGGCCGGGTCCGGTGGCGACACTCCCACATCGCGGCCGCGCGATCAAGTGGAGCTAAGAGAACAAGACCGACATACGGACCCGAGGGCTCTGGGGGCTGCCGGGCAATCGGATCTGGTTACCAGATCGTAACTATTGAACTTTCGACTGAAGTACAGTATTCCGCTCTTCGATAACTTCTCTGGATTGGGGGACAGCGTGCGCAGGTTGAACGTCGTGTTGAAGCCCGGGTCCGCGGCTCACCGTGTGGTCGCGCCCCCCGTGCCGCCGCCTTCGGGCATGGCGCCGGGCGCCGACCTCGCCGCCGGGTTCGAACCCCGGCCGGAGTGGAACCTGACCGACTCGGGTGGCAAGAAGATCCAGAATCTTGCGTTCGTCAACCGCTATGTCGGAGGCGCGACGGCGTGGCAGCCGAGCGACGTGCAGAACATCGATCGGGCGCTTGGCGCTCCGGCGGTGAGGGCATGAGCCCCGCCCGCCCCCGGGGCGGCCGGGCGCCCGGCGCCGGTGCGAAGGGCGGCCGGACGGCAGGCGCCAGCTCAAAGAGTGGCCGGGCGGCGGGCGCCGGCGCGAAGGGCGCCCGAACAGCCGCCGCGGCGAAAGCCGGCCGGAAGCCCGCGGCCGCCAACTCGCACTGGTCCTCGAATCAGGTCGGCGTGCACGGCCGGCTGTTCGCCGACCCTCAGCCAGGCCCGGACGAGACGGCATTCATGGTCGACAACACCAGCGGCCAGTACTACGAATCGCCCTATTACAAGCTCCACAAGAACCAGATCCAGCCGATTCCACCGCCGAGCTCCCCGTCGCCGCGCATCGAGCTCGCCGACATCCTCGGCGCTGAAGCCATCAAAACGATAACCGACTCCGGCAAGATCGCGTTCCACGCCGTCGGCGACACCGGCGCCGCCAAGGTCAACGTCCATCAGACCGCCGAAGTGGCGATCGAGCAGGAGGGCTGGGTCGCCGACGCGATGAGCCGCGACGTGCGGCAGGGCGGCCCGGACGCTCCGTGCTTCTTCTTTCACCTCGGCGACGTCGTCTATGACTTCGGCGAGGCCGAGTACTACTACGACCAGTTCTACGAGCCGTTCCGCGGCTACGACGCGCCGATCTTCGCGATCCCGGGCAACCACGACGGGGGCGTCAAGTACGGCGAAGATCCGAACACCCCGCTGACGCCGACGCTGATGGCGTTCAGACGCAACTTCTGCGCCCCCTCGCCCGAACCCTCGCCTGACGCCAACGGACTGGCCCGCAGCACGATGACCCAGCCGGGCGTCTACTTCACGTTGGATGCCCCGTACGTATCGATCGTCGGCCTCTACACCAACGTGCTCGACGAGGGGCCTGGCGTGATCTCCTCCCAGGGCGGGCGCTACCCGATCGGCGACGAGCAACTGCAGTTCTTGACCAGCGAGCTGCAGCGCATCGGGCAGTTGAGCGACTTCCTGGAAAAGAAGCGGGCCCTGATCGTCGCCTGCCACCACCCGCCCGCCTCGCTCGACGCTGCGCACGGCGGCGCCCTCGGCCTGGCCGAAGACATCGCCACGGCCTGCAAGCAGGCCCAGGTCTGGCCGCACGCCGTTCTTTCCGGGCACGCGCACCTCTACCAGCGCTTTACCCGCAACAGCGAAGGCCACGAAGTCCCCTACGTGGTGGCCGGCAGCGGCGGCTACGCGGCCACGCCGCCAAGGACCAAACCCAAGAAAATCCCGCTGCCGGTGGGCGAATTCACGTTGGAGATCGAACCGGTCGTCGAGTTCGGCTATCTAACCGTGACCGTCGACACCACCGTCGCGAAGCCGACGCTTACGATCGCCTTCCGCTCGGTCGACGGCGCACGGACGCACGACGAAATGCCGCCGATCGAGCTCTGAGGGTCGCGCTCTGAAGCGTTCGGACGGCCGTGACTCGTCGCGACGGCGATCGCACCGTCAGGTCCTAGCGTAGGACTGATGATGACCACGCCACAACGCGCGATCCGGGTGACGGTCTCAGGCGCCGTCCAGGGCGTCGGCTTCCGCGATGCGACCAGGCGCCGAGCGCGCGAGCTGGACGTGGCCGGCTGGGCACGCAACACCGACGACGGCACGGTCGCGGTCCACGCCGAGGGCTCGCCGGATGCGGTCGAGGCGCTGCTCGCGTTCCTGCGCTCGGGACCGCGTGGCGCGCGGGTGCGCGCGGTCGACGTCGAGGAAGCGAAGGTCGAAGGCCACGAGCAGTTCGCGATCAGAGGCATACCCGCGGGCGTGTTCGTGATCCAGGAGCACGCGGCCACCGCCCACCACTTCGACCTGCGCCTCGAGGTCGCCGGCTCCATGCGGTCCTGGGCGCTCCCGCGCGGCCCGTCGCTCGACCCGGCCGTCAAGCGCCTCGCCGTCCAGGTCGAGGACCACGACCTCGCCCACAACGACTTCGAGGGCCCTACCGGCGATGGCCGCGGCGTGATCGTCTGGGACCGTGGCCTATACGAGCAGGGCGGGCGCGTCCCATGGCCGGAGGCGCTCGAGCGCGGCCACGCGGTCTTCGTCCTGCACGGCGCCAAGCTGCGCGGCGGCTTCGCGCTGCAACGCACCCATTCTGGTCCCAAACCCCAGTGGCTCTTCATCAAGCGCCGCGACGAGGAAGCCCGCCCCGGCTCCGACGTCGCCGCCGAGGAGCCCGCCTCGGTGCTCAGCGGCCGCACGCTCGACGAGCTGCTGCGCGGCGCGGCGTAAAGAGCCGGCGCCGTTCCCGGCCGCAGAGCCGTCGCATGGTCCGCCGCGAGGGCCGCTCGCGCCCTTAGTCCGCGCCCGGCCGCCGCCCTCGGGGGCTTGGCCCGATAATCCATCCGGATGCACTTCGAAATCTCGCAGCACTTCTTGGACGAACCCGCCGAGCGCGCCGGCTTCGTCGTGCTGGCCGCCTTCCTGGCCTCGTTCCTGTTCATCAGGACCAGCGCGCGCCTGATCCGCAATCCCAAGATCACCTGGTGGCCCGGCTCGGTCGAAACCAAAGACGGCCTGCACCTGCACCACCTTGTCTGGGGGATCGTCTTGCTCCTGCTCGCCGGCTTCCTCAGCTTCGCCCTCGAACCGGGCAGTCCCGGGAACGAGATCCTTGCCGCCCTCTTCGGCATCGGCGCCGGCCTCACGCTCGACGAGTTCGCGCTGTGGGTCCGTCTCGAAGACGTCTACTGGACCCAGGACGGTCGCGCCTCCCTGGACGCCGTCGTGGTCGCCACCCTGATCGGCGGCCTGATCGTGCTCGGCCTGGCGCCCTTCGACCTCTCCAACCAGTCTTCTGCGATCTCCTCGATCGCGCTGGTCGTCGCGGTCGACATCTTCCTGTGCGTCTTGGCGATCCTCAAGGGCAAGCCACTTCTTGGGCTTACTGGCGTCTTCATCCCCTTCTTCTCGCTCGTCGGCGCGCTGCGCCTCGCCTCGCCGACCTCACCGTGGGCGCGTAAGCGCTATCCCGAGGGCAGCGCGAAGCTGTCGCGCTCGCAGGCTCGTTTCGAGCGCATCCACGGCCGGCGCAAACGCCTCCTCGACGCCATCGGCGGGGCGCCCTCAGAGCCCTGAGCCTCCGCGGGCGACGGCGACGTGCCCGTGTAACACACTTTGGCGACCTGCCGGCGTGACATGCTCGCCCCGGCCAGCACCCCGCCGCCCGCCCCATGCCACCACAAGCCCTCGCCCTCGCCTTCGCCGCCTCGATCTATCCGCCCGCGGTCGCCGCTGTGATCGCGCTCGGCCGCGGCGCCGACGTCCGTCCGCGCGTGTCCTCGTTCGTGGCCGCCTCCCTGCTCGTCACCTACCTCGTCGGCGCCCTGATCCTCTATGTCTTGGTCGAAGTCGGCGCCACCGGCTCGCGCCACATCACCCCCGGGGACTGGGTCGACATCGGCCTCGGCGTCCTGCTCCTGCTCCTCGCCCTGCGCCTTCATCTCCGGCGAGGCTCGCCGATCGCGGCGCTCGCGTCCCGCGCACGCCACGGCCGACAGGCGTCCGGGGCCGACAGCTCGGACCGCGAAGGCGGCCCGGTACCGGGCCGCCCTGCTGCGGGGGGATCAGGCGGGGATGCGGCGGCGGCGACGGCCGGCGAAGCGGGCGAGGGCACCGGCGGCGGGGAGTCGAAAATCGAGCGCTACCTGCACAGTCGCAGGCTTGCGTTCGTCCTCGGCATCGTCCTCTACGTCTTGCCCTCGCCGATCTACATCGGCGCCGTCAAGTCGATCGCCGA
>DATJWI010000193.1:0-8423 GCA_035501375.1 Solirubrobacteraceae bacterium | reverse complement strand
TTCAACCACAACGTCGAGGTCGTGCCGCGCCTGTACCCGCTCGCGCGCCGCGGCTCGGAGTTCGCGCGCTCGTGCCGGGTCCTGCGCCTCGCCGGGCAGATGGGCGAAGGCGAGGTGGTGACGAAGTCCGGCCTGATGGTCGGGCTCGGCGAGACGCACGAGGAGATGCTCGAGACGTTCGGGGCGCTGCGCACCGCGGGCGTGCAGGTCCTCACGGTGGGGCAGTACCTGCGCCCCTCCGAGCGCCACCTGCCCGTCGTCCGCTACTGGCACCCGGAGGAGTTCAAGGCGCTCGAGGACGCCGCATACGAGCTCGGCTTCGAGCACGTCGCCGCCGGGCCGCTCGTGCGCTCCAGCTACCACGCCGACCAGCACGTGCCGCAGCGCGCAGAGGGCGTCGGGCCGCTGGCCGCGGCCGGGGCGTAGGGGCGCCCGGCCCTGATCACAGCGGCGCCGCCGCGCGATCCGCTCGTCCTCTCTCGCGGGCTTCGGGCCGGGTGCCAATAAGCTCGCCCGATCTTCCCGCTGAGAGACAACATCCCGCTCTCACGGGTGCCGGTCGTCACGATCGCGATCGTCGCCATCAACGTGATCGTCTACCTGCTGGAGATCCGCCACGGCGGCAGCTTCTTCGGCGGGCCCACCGACCAGACGGCGGTGCGCTGGGGCGCGATCCCCTATGAGCTCACCCACCCGGGCGACCACTGCGAACTGATCACGCACTCGCTCCCCCAGGGCACCGTCAGCGACGTGGCCTGCCAGGGGCAGCGCGGCGTGAGCGGCACGCCGGCGCCGCAGCCCGCTACCTGGATCACCGTGTTCAGCTCGATGTTCCTCCACGGCGGCTTCTTCCACATCTTCGGGAACATGCTGTTCCTCGCCGTGTTCGGGCCCAACGTCGAGGACGCGATGACGCGCCCACGGTATGCGGTCTTCTACCTTCTCGGGGGCATCATCGCGCTGGCCGCGCAGGTCGCCGTCAGCCCGGACTCGAGGGGCCCGACGCTCGGCGCCTCGGGCGCGATCGCGGCGGTGCTCGGGGGCTACATCCTGCTCTATCCCCGCGCGCGGGTCACGACCCTCATCTTCATCATCTTCTTCTTCACCATCATCCAGCTGCCCGCAATGGTCCTGCTCGGCCTGTGGTTCGCCGAGCAGCTCCTGTTCGGGCTCGCGGGCTCGGCGAACCCGCTCGGCGGCGAAGGCGTCGCCTACTTCGCCCACATCGGCGGGTTCCTCTTCGGCCTGGCTGCGATCCGCGCCTTCGCGAAGCGTCGCCCGCCTGAGGGCGGCATGCCAGCGGCCGGGCTCGCACGAGCGCTCCCGCGGGCCGCTCGGAGGCCCTGTGAGAACGGCCGTGCTCGCGATCGCGCTCGTGTTCATCGCGGGCTTCGCCTTCCTCACCCTGGCGGCGGCGGTGGAACAGGGCGTGACGGCGGCGACGGTGATCTCCGTCTTCATCCTGGTGCTGTTGGGAGTGGGAATCGTCGGCGCGCTGCGCAATCCTCCCGGGCAATGAGCACAACCCCTTTCATGACACCGGACCAGAGCCGGCTGCGCCGGGAGCAGGCAGCTCGGCGCCGCCGCCGCAGGCGAATCGCGATCCTCGCGGGGCTCGCCGCGCTCTGCCTCGGCGCCGCAGTCGCGATCGCCCTCGGCCACGGCTCACACCACGGCAGGACGGGCACCGCGAGCGCGTCCGCGACGCACGGCCGCTCGAGCGCGAAGCACGCCGTGGCGCTCTCCCCCTTCGGCCTTCCGCTCGCGAAGCCCGCGCTGACGCTCCACGGGATCGAGAACCCCGCCGCCGACCCGATCCAGCTGAGCTTCAAGCGCCCGCCGCGCGCGGGGCTGCTGTTCAACCTCGAAACGGGTCAGGTCCTCTGGCAGCGCAACGCGTTCAAGCGGGTGCGAATCGCGAGCCTCACGAAGATGATGACCGCCTACATCACGGTCAACTCGACGAAGCCCGCCGACAAGGTGCTGGTCACCAAGGCGGCGGTGAACGCCGCCGGCTCGAAGGTCGGCGTGCTCCCCCTGCACAAACACATCCGCGTCGAGACGATGCTCTACGGCCTGCTGCTGCCGTCCGGCAACGACGCGGCGATCGCGCTCTCGCAGCATGTCTCCGGGAGTGAGCGCGCGTTCGTCCGGCGCATGAACGAGGAAGCCGCGCGACTCGGGATGGGGTGCACGCGCTACTCCTCGCCGTCGGGCTACGTCGATCAGGGCAACTTCTCCTGCGCGGCGGACCTGGCCGTGCTCGCCCACGTCGACGAGCGCGAAAATCGGATCGCCCGCATCGCCCACACGCTCTCGGCGGTGATGCCGTTCCCGATCAAGGGCGGCAAGCTCTATCTCTACAACAACAACCCGCTGCTGATCTACCACTATCCGGGCACGACGGGTCTGAAGACGGGCTTCACGGACGCAGCCGGTCGCTGCCTGGTCGCGACCGCGGAGCGCGACGGCGTGAAGCTCGGCGTGGTGGTGCTGAACTCCGACGCGCCGGGCACCCAGGCCAAACAGCTGCTCGATCGGGGCTTCGAGCACGTCTACCACCTGCCTCGCGTGACCGAGCCCCCCATCCCTCCGGGCGCCTGAGCATGTGGATGCACGCCGGCGGCCGGCCCGGTAGCGTTTCCGGCGCGAGGTTTGACTGGCCAGTCAGCCAAAGGAGGAGCCGTGGATCTCGACGACACACCCGACCAGGCTGCATTCCGCTCTCAGGTGCGCAGCTGGCTCGAGGAGCACAAGTCTGAAGCCCCCGTCCTGAGCGGTCCCGGCGCCCTCACCGACGAGCAGGAGATCATCGCCGCGCGGCGCGTCTGGCAGGGCAAGCTCGCCGAGGGCGGGCTCGCGGGCCTCACGTGGCCGAAGGAGTACGGCGGCCAGGGCCTCGGCCCGATCGAGCAGGTGACCGCCAACCAGGAGATCGCCCGCGCGAAAGTCCCCGGCATCCTCGACGCGATCGGCGTCGGCATGCTCGGGCCCACGATCATCGCCCACGGGACCGACGAGCAGAAGTCGCGCTACCTGGCGCCGCTGCTGCACGGAGACGAGGTCTGGTGCCAGATGTTCTCCGAGCCGGCCGCCGGCTCGGACCTGGCGGCGGTCCAGACCAGGGCCAAGCAGCAGGACGACGGCAGCTGGCGACTGTCCGGCCAGAAGGTGTGGACGACCAACGCGCAGTTCGCCTCCTACGGCCTGCTGCTGGCGAGGACCGACGCGGACGTGCCCAAGCACAAGGGCCTGACGATGTTCATCGTGCCGATGGACGCCCCCGGCGTGACGGTTCGCGGCCTGCGCCAGATCTCGGGCGAGGCCGAGTTCAACGAGGTCTTCTTCGATGACCTGGCCCTCGCCGAAGACGCCGTAGTCGGCGGCGTCGGCAACGGCTGGGGCACGGCCTTGACGACCCTGATGTACGAGCGCGTCACGATCGGCCTCGGCGGCGAGGGCCTCGGCTACAACTCGACCAGGTTCGCCGGGGCGATCGCAAGCGACGCGCAAGCCAGGCGCGACCCTGAGGTCAGGCACCAGCTCGGCGAGATCGCCAGCGAGCTGCTGGCGGTCCGATTCACCGGCTACCGCACCCTGACGGCGCTGCAGCGCGGCCAGATCCCCGGCCCGGAGGCCGGCCTCGCCAAGGTGACGATCGTCAACGGCGCGATCAAGGCCGGGGAGCTGATCGCCGACGTGGTCGGTCCGGACGCCCTGGCCGAGGACAGCGAGTGGGCCTACATGATTTCGTTCCTGCCGGGCCTGAAGTCGGCGGGCGGCACCGAAGAGATCCTGCGCAACACGATCGGCGAGCGGGTCCTCGGCCTGCCTCCCGAGCCGAGACTCGACAAGGGAATCCCGTTTTCGGAGCTTCGATCGAAGGAAGGAGCCGCCGCATGAACCTGGCGCTATCGGACGAGCAAGTCTTTTTGAGGGAGGCCGCCAGAGGTGCGCTCTCGAGGTTCAAGACCTTGGAGGCGGCCCGGGAGGCCTTGGACGGCAAGGCCGACGCGCTGCCGGACCTGTGGCCGACCGCGTGCGAGGCCGGCTGGCCGGGCCTTCTGATCGACGAAGCAAAGGGTGGCGCCGGCCTGGGCGTGTTCGACGCGATGCTCGTCCTCGGCGAGTGCGGCCGGGTCCTGGCGAGCCTCCCGCTGCTCGGGCACCTGCCGGCCAGCGCGATCCTGAACGACTCGCCGGCCGCCTCCGAGTGGATCGGCGAGGTCGCGAGCGGCGCGCGCAGGCCGGCCTACCTGCCGGCGCAGCCGCCGACCGACCTGGACGACGCCTGGAGCGCCGACCCGGCTCACGGCTCGGCCCGCGGAGCCCTGCCCGTCGCGACAGCAGGCGACGGCGACGGCATGGTGACGCTCAGCGGCAGCTTCGCCTTCGTGCCCGACGCCCCCGGCGCCAGCGGCCTGGTCGGCGTCGCCTCGCTGGACGGTCGACCCGTGGGGGTCGCCGTCCTGAGCGACTCGCCAGGCGTCTCGATCGAGCCGGTCACGAGATATGACTCGACCAGGTCGCTCGGCCACGTCTTTTTCGAGAACGCGCCGGCGGTCCTGTTGGACGCTCCCGAAGAGTCGTTGGTCGCCGCCTGGTACATAGCTCAGGCACTGATCGCGGCCGAGTCCTTGGGCAGCGTCGAGACGGCGCTGGACACCTCGGTCCAGTACGCCAAGGAGCGCTTCACGTTCGGCCGCGCGATCGGCTCATACCAGGCGGTCAAGCACTCATTGACCGAGGTCTTGCGGCAGCTCGAGAACGGGCGCTCGCTCCTGTATTACGCCGGCTGGGCCCTCACCGGCGCTCCAAAAGAGTTCCCGCTGGCGGCCGCCAGCGCAAGGTCGGTGGCCGGCCGCGCGCTCGACCAGGCCGCCAGGACGATGATCTCGGTGCACGGCGGCATCGGCGCGACCTGGGAGCACGACGCGCCGCTCTACTTCAGGCGCGCCCAGCTGTCACGGCGCCTGCTCGGCGGGACCGCCGCCGCCACCGACCGCGTCGCAGCAGAGCTGATGGCCCAAGCCGACGCCGCCTGACTGTCGATCCTTCAGGGCTTGGGGCGGGTCGCCGACCTAGACCGCGCGGCGGCCCGGGCCCT
Source organism: Solirubrobacteraceae bacterium (assembly GCA_035501375.1). Taxonomy (GTDB): domain Bacteria; phylum Actinomycetota; class Thermoleophilia; order Solirubrobacterales; family Solirubrobacteraceae; genus Palsa-744. The sequence goes on along the minus strand of DATJWI010000193.1, from coordinate 3,316 downwards.
GGCGGCGGCCGCCTGTTCGGCTTCGAGGGCCGCCAGGACGGGGGCGCCGTAGGCGGCGTAGACGGCTGATACGAGCGCTTCGTCGAGGCCGCAGTCGGCGCAGAAGCCGTGCTGGGACCAGCCGATCGCGCGGGCAAGGACCTGGTCGGCATAGGCGACGCCGTCGGAGTCGTGGCCGTAGTAGTCGTAGGCCGCGTCCCAGGCGCCTTCGTTCAGCTGCAAGGTCGCCCCGTCGGCCGACAGCAGGTGCGCGGCGGCCATGATCGCGTCGAAGTCGTCGTAGATCGACGGGTGCTTGGCGGTCATGTGGTCGTAGCTGGTCGGCCGGCGGCCGTAGACGTAGGAGCCGCTGACCAAGTCCCAGGTGGATGGAATGCCCACCTTCCCGGCGCCGGCCCTCCCATTCATGACGTTGAACTGCATCGGGCCGCCGCAGCAGCCGGCGTAGTTGAGGCCTTTGTAGGTGCTCGGCGCGGTCGAGAACGCCGACTCCTGGTCGTGGATCGAGGCGATCAGCAGCCAGTTGACTCCGAACGTGGTCTGGGCGACCGAGTAGATCGGGTAGAAGCCTTCCAGCCAGCGCGTCTGGACGTGGACCTGGAGGGGATCACGCTGGCCGGCCAAGGTCTCGTGCTGCTGTTCGCCGACGATCGCGTGGTGGCCCCGCGCGTGCGCGCGCGCGCCGTTGCCCGCGGCCGTGCCGGCCATCGCGCCCCCGCCGGCGCCGGCCGTGGCGCCAGGCAGCCCTTCCGCGGCCGGCACATGGCCCGAGCCGGACCCGGGCGCCGGAGTGACGGCGGCGACCAGGACGGGCGGCGGAGCGGCGGCCGGGGCCGGCTGGGAGCGCCCGACCAGGCCCGTCAGGACCGCCGCCAAGACGGCCGCGCCGATTGCGGCGATCGCGGCCGCCAGGAACCAGTGGCCGCGCTCGGAGGGCGGCGCGGGGACGTGCTCAAAGACTCTCTCGTCCGTGACCGGCACCCAGGCAAGGTAGCGGCCGCGGCTTAAGGGGGCCGTAACGGCGCCGGTCGGGGGATTCGGCAAAAGGTGGGAGCTGTCTAACCAGGCGTTGAGAAGGCGCTTAGACTCAGAGTCGATGGTTTCAGCCATGCGGAGGCTGCTCAGCAAGAAGCGGATGGCCCTGGTCGGCGCGCTCCTGGCGACGCTGGCTGTAGCCGGCTATGGCGCCAGCAACGGCTTCGACGGCTGGGCCAAAGCCGACCCCGACGACGCGCCGGCCTCGACGCCTGCGAAGGCCGCGAGCGGCAAGGCCGTAACGCAGGCGTGCACGACCGCAGTGCTGGGCACGCTCAGAGACGTCGCGTCGCGGGTCTACAACGAGGGGGTCTCGAGCGAACGGACGGCCAGCGCGACCGTCTTCATCGAACGCTCGGCCGGCCTGCGCCGAGCCGTCGAACACGACGACCGCCAGGCGGCCCGGGCGGCGGCCAAGGCCCTGTTGGCGACCGGCCACATGACCGCCATCGAAGTGACCAGCAACGGCCGGACCCTCGTCGCCGCCGGGACGCCCGGCTCGTTGGCGCCCGTCCACGGGAGCATCGCCGGGGCGGGCGGGCTGCCGATCGCGAGCTTCGTGACGAGCGTCTGGAGCTACGCCGGTTACATCGACGAGACCAACGGGATCGCCGAAGCCCGGACCCTGCTGCGACGGGGCGGCCACGACCTGGCCGGCTCGTTCCCGCTGCCTTCGAGGACGCCGCTGGCCGACCAGGGCGATCTAGAAGTCAACGGGACCGACTATGCCTACACCTCGTTCCCCGGCGCCTCCTATCCGGACGGCCGGCCGCTGCGGGTCTACCTGTTCCGGTCGCTGCCCTCGATCGCGCCCCTGTGCGGCGCCGACGCGACCGCAACCGTCGACGCCACCTTGGCGCGCATCGCCAGGCTGATCTACACCAGCGAGGGCGGTCCGCGCGCGCGCGAGCAGGTCCGGCGGGTGCAGCACAACCGGGCCCTGCTCGATGCCGTCGCCGCACGCGATCCGGAAGCGACGCGCTCGGCGATCGACACGCTTCTGAACGAGCACATCGTGCGCATGCGGGTCAGCGCCGGCGGCCGGCTCCTGGCCGACGTCGGCGGCCCGTACGTGCTCGCCCCCGTCCACGCGCCTTTGCGCCTGCACGGCCGCCAGATCGGCTCGGTCGTGCTCTCGGTCCAGGACGACGAGGGCTACAAGCGCCTGACGGGCCGGCTGGCCGGTCTGGACGTGCTCATGTACATGAACGGCCGGCTCGTCAAGAACAGCCTCGGGCCCGAACCGGGAGCGGTGCCGGCGAGCGGCCCCTACGCCTACCGCAGCCGGCGCTTCCAGGTCTACACCTTCGACGCCCAAGCGTTTCCGTCCGGACCTTTGCGCGTCGCGGTCCTGATCCCGGACCCCTATACGGCCGGCTAAGCTCAGGCGGCGACCAGCGAGGCCTGCTTCTCGCGCAGGCCGGCAAGAAGCTGCTCGAAGGAGGCCGAGAATTTGGCGACGCCCTCGCGCTCGAGCGTGTCGGTCAGGTCCTCGTAGTCGACGCCGACGTCCGCCAGTTCTACGAGCAGCTGCCTGGCTTCGTCCAGTCCGTCCTTGAGCCGCGGCTTCGGATCGCCGTGGTCCTGGTAGGCGTCGATTGTCTGCTGGGGCATCGTGTTGACGGTGTCCGGCCCGATCAAGTCGTCCACGTAGAGCGTGTCCCGGTAGGCCTTGTTCTTGGTCGAGGTCGAGGCCCAGAGCACGCGCTGGGGCTTGGCGCCCTTGCCGGCCAAGTACTCCCAACGGGCGCCGTCAAACGTCGTCAGGTAATGCTCGTAGGCGAGCCTCGCGTTGGCGACCGCCAGCCTGCCCTTCAGCTCGTCGTGACCGCCGATCTCATCCAGGCGCCGGTCGGCCTCGGTGTCGATCCGCGACACGAAGAAGCTGGCGACCGAGGTCACCTTGCTCGGGTCTCCGCCGCCGGCGATCAGCCGCTCGAGGCCCCTGATGTAGGACTCCGCGACCTCTTCGTAGCGCTTCAGCGAAAAGATCAAGGTCACGTTTATGGAACGACCCTTGGCGATCACATCCTCGATCGCCGCCAGGCCCGGCTTGGTAGCGGGGATCTTGACGAGCAGGTTCGGCTTGTCGACCGTCTCGTGCAGGCCGATCGCCTCTTCGTAGGTCTTCAGCGTCTCGTATGCCAGGTTCGGGTCGACCTCCAGCGACACGTAGCCGTCGCGCCCGGCGGTAGCCTCGAAGACGGGCGCGAACACGTCGCAGGCGTCCTTGATGTCGCGGACCGCCAGTGCCCAGAAGGCGTCGCTGGTGTCCCTGCCG
>DATJWI010000192.1:0-12135 GCA_035501375.1 Solirubrobacteraceae bacterium | reverse complement strand
GCCGTTGCGCTACCGCATTCGCGAGCTGCCGGCGGTGCCCGAGGTCCTCGACTTCCTGGCTACCCATGCGGGACTGGAGCCGAAGGCGGCCTATTCGACGTTCAACATGGGGGCCGGCTACGCCGTCTACTGCGCGCCGGGCGCCGGCGTCCGCGCCATCCAGGCGGCCGCGGGTCTCGGGCTCGAAGCCTTCCTGGCCGGCGCTGTCGAGGAGGGCCCGCGCGAGGTCGTGCTCGAGCCGATCGGCGTCTCGCTCGCCGGCTCCGAGCTGCGGTTGTCGGGATGATCTGGCCGGCGAACGTCTGGATCTTCCCGAGCGATCTTCCTGGCTAGTGTGCTAGGAATCCACACACGATCCTACGCCGATGTTTATCGATTCTAGCCCTCAATCAGAGGATCAGTGTTTGTCCAATCAGAATTCAGCGCCCCGCAAGGGCGCGCCCAGGCGGACGGGCCGAAGCCTTCTGTGTTGAACGCATCGGCTCCGACAGCTAATGTTCGGCGCGGAAATCGCCATGTTCTCTGGCTTGGTGCTGGGGATCTCGATGTCGCCGGACCGGCACGGCTCCGGAGCTACCCGGATCGAGGCGGACCTGTCATCGAACAAACATCAACGAGGAGAGAGATTCTGATGCGCAGAGCATCCACCTGTCTGGCCTTGCTCGGCCTTGCCGTCTTCGGTATGTCGGCCACCGCTTCGGCGGCGCCGACGATCACGATGCAAGCCGAAGCCGTTCCGATCCCGGGCTTCCCCGGCACCGGCAACATCCTCGGCGCCGGTGCGGCGCTGCAGACCAAGTTCACGATCTCGGGCACCGAATACGGTGGCTTCCCGCCGCCGCTGGTCGGGGTCAAGTTCTACGGTCCCGCGGGCGCGAAGCTGACGACCGCTGGGTTCGCCACCTGTACGCCGACGACACTCGAACAGAGCGGCCCGTCCAAGTGCCCGAAAGGCTCGCAGGCCGGTCCCAAGGGCAGCGCCTCAGGCGTTGTCAGCTTCGGCACCGAACGCGTTGCCGAGACCGTGTCGGTGCAGCCGTTCTTTTCGCCGGGCGGCGTCATCTCGTTCTTTGCCGACGGCACCAGCCCGGTGTCGATCGAAATCGTGTCCAAGGGCAAGGTCATCACGTCCTCGCCGCCTTACGGCCCGACCGTCGAAGCCGAAGTGCCCCTGGTCGAAACGGTCCCGGGCGCGCTCGATGCCTCTGTGCAGCAGATCTCGGTCAAGGTCGGCGCGGCCTTCAAGAAGGGCAAGAAGGTGACCTCCTACATCACGGTGCCCAAGAAGTGCCCGAAGGGCGGGTTCCCGCTCAAGGTGGTCATGAGTTTCTACGGCGGCGCCACCGCGGAAGCCGCGGACAAGGAGCCGTGCCCCAAGAAGTAAGCGCGGCTTGACGGTCGGCGGGCGCAGCGCCCGCCGACCCGAGCCAAGGTCGAGGGGGCGGCCCGCCGGACCGGTGGGTCGCCCCGATCGCTGTTGAAGAGGCATGGAAGGAACGACGGGTTGAGTCAGACCAGCGGGTGGAGGAGAGGGACGGTCCTCGCGGCGGGCATGCTCGCCGTGCTCGCGCTGGTCGTGGTCGTCCTGCTGGCCACCTCCGCGGGTGGTTCCGGCGGCGGCTACACGGTGCGCGCGATCTTCGACGACGCCGCCAACATCATCTCCGGCGAGGTCGTCAAGATCGGCGGCGTCAAGGTCGGTGTCGTCGGCTCGGTCACGCCCACGCCCCAGCAGAAGGCCGCGGTCGTCTTGAAAATCGAAGACCCCGGCTTTCAGGACTTCCGCGAAGACGCCAGCTGCACGATCGAACCGCAGGCGCTGATCGGAGAGAAGTTCGTCAACTGCCTGCCGACCCAGCCCCGCGCCGAAGGCACGCCGCTGCCCCCGCCCCTGCACCAGATCCCGGCGGGCCACGAAGGGGAAGGCCAGTACCTGCTGCCGGTCACTAACACCTCGAGCCCGATCGACGTCGACCTGCTCGAAGACATCAACCGGCTGCCCGTCAGGCAGCGCTTCACGATCATCATCAACGAACTGGGCGCCGGTCTGGCGAGTCGCGGCAGCGACCTGAACGCGGTCATCCGTCGCGCCGACCCGGCGCTGCGCGAACTGGACAAGGTGCTCAGCATCCTCGCCAGCCAGAACAAGCTACTGGCCAACCTCGCCGACGAATCGAGTCGGGCGCTTGCGCCGGTCGCGGGGGTCAAAGAAGACATCAGCAACTTCATCGTCTCCTCCGACACGGTCGCCAGGGCCTCGGCCAACCAGCGCGGCGCGATCGCCCAGAACCTCGCCGCCTTCCCGGCCTTCCTGAGACAGTTCGGGCCCGCGATGGAACGCTTCGGACGCTTCGCCGAACAGACGATCCCGACGTTCACGGACCTCAAAGCGGCGGCGCCCGGGATCAACCAGACGTTCACGAGCCTCGCGCCGTTCTCGCGCAGCTCGACCACCTTCTTCCAGAGCCTCGGCAAATCCGCCAAGGTGTCCGGCCCCGCGCTCGTCGCCCTGCAGCCGCTGCTGGCGAAGGTCAAGACGCTCGGCTCCGCCGCCAAGCCTTTCAGCGCGAGCCTGGCCGAACTGTTCACGAGCCTGCGCGACACCGGCGGCCTGGAGCGCTTCATGGACCTCATCTTCCTGGGCGCCGGTACGACGAACGGATACGACGCGCTTGGCCATTTCCTTCGCACCGAAGGGGTGGCCGCGGTTCTGTGCTTGACGTACGCGATCACTCCACACAGCGGGTGCCACGGCAAGCTGTTCAACAGCACCGGGTCGAGTTCGAGCAGCGGCGCGAGCTCGGCCACGGCCCACAGCGCGGACGCCGCGAGTTCGAGCGCCGCTCAGAGCGCGACCGTCGCCAGGGTCGAGCACGCTGCCGGCACGAGCCTGCTGATGGCGCGTACGCTGGCCGTGATCGAGGGCGCCACGCCGGCCCAGGCGATCGCCAAATTCCCGGGCTCGGTCTCGACCGGCGAAACCCTGCCCGGCTCCGAACTGACCGGCGAAGGCTCGGCCAAGTCAGGGCCCGTCGGCGGGTCTAGTTCGGGCACCACCTACTACACGCCCTCTGAAGAATCCTCCGGCGCCGGTGGGATGCTCCTCAACTACCTGCTCGGGAGCGGCTGAGATGACCCGCGCCCGCAATCGTCTCCTCTCAACAGGGTCGTTCGGCAGGCTCGTCTCAGCCGCCGCGCTCGCCGGGATCGCGCTCGCGCTCGGGATCGCGGGACAGGCAAGCGCAAGCAAACCGCTCGCGATGGCGACTCCAGCGGCGGCCGCCCAGAGCGCAACGGAAACGGGACCGACGGGGACGAGCGCTCCCGCCACGGGCGGTCCCGCGGCCTCCTCGCCGCCCTCCACGTCCGCGCCGCCCGAATCGACTGCTCCGGAAACGACCGCGACCACGGGCCCCGAAGCGAGCCCGCCGGCGAACTCTGAGCCGCAGGTCGGAGCCCAGCAGGTCCAGACGGTCACGCCCAGTCGCCACCACGGCAAACGCGGCGCGCGCGGCGTGAAGCCATCGCCGGGCGAAGGCACTGCCGGTGGCCTTTCGGCCGGCGGCGGACGCGAAGGCGAAGCGCGTCCGGGGCGATCCGCCCCGGCCCCGTCGAAGTTCGGGACGCCCTCATTGCCATTCTCCCTTGGCGCCACGGTCGGCGGGCTGCCTTCGTTCTTCATCGAAAGCTTCCAGATTCCGCCCTTCCTGCTGCCGATCTTCCAGGCCGCCGGCACCGCTTACGGCATCCCCTGGCAGATCCTGGCGGCGATCAACGAGGTCGAGACCGACTATGGCCGTGACCTCTCGGTCTCCAGCGCCGGCGCCGAGGGCTGGATGCAGTTCCTGCCCGGGACCTGGTCCCAGTACGGCGTCGACGCCAACGGCGCCGGCTACGAGGATCCATACAACCCGGCCGACGCGATCTTCGCCGCCGCCCGCTACCTGCGCGCCGCGGGCGGCCAGAAGAGCATCAGGGCGGCCATCTACTCGTACAACCACTCCCAGTCCTATGTCGACTCGGTGATGCTGCGCGCGCAACTGCTCGGAGGCACGCCGCCCGAGCTGTTGGGGGCGATCGCCGGCCTGACCGAGTCCCAGTTCCCAGTGCACGCGCCTTCGCATTTCTCTGACGGCTTCCAGTCGACGCCCGCGCGCGGATCGACGCCCGCAAAGGCGCTGGCCGGCACCACGATCTACTCCCAGCTCGGCGCGCCTGTGATCGCCGTGCAGGACGGCGAAGTCGTGCAGGTCGGCGACTCGCCGGCGCTCGGCCGCTTCGTGGCTCTGCGCGACGCCTACGGCAACACCTACGTCTACGCCGAGCTGGGCTCCGTCTCGGCCCTCTATCCGGTGTTGGAGCCCCGCCAGCACACATCCGTCAGCCATCGCATCGACCATGGCTCCACGCTGCACGAAGCGCCACCGAGCGGGCCGGCGACGGCGGGCGCCCAACCGCGCTCGCCCCTGTCGGCGCCCGGCGCCGTGTCGAGCCTCGCGCTCGGCGCCGCCGCCGGTCTGGAACCGGCCCCGACGAGCCCCGTTCCCGCGCCTGCGACCCCGTCGAGACCGGCCACGCCGGCGCTGCCTTCGCCGAACGGCCTGCACGAGTTCAGGTCCGGCCCGAACAACGTCTACCTGCACCCGTTGCGCGCTGGCGTCCAGGTGCTGGCCGGTACCGTGCTCGGCCACGTCGGCGCTCCCGCGGCCGTTGGTTCCGCTGGCGCCGGCGCCGTCCCCGCGGGGACCGGTCCGGCCGAACCGCACATCTTCTTTCAGATCAAACCGGCCGGGGCCGGAGCGCCCTCGATCGACCCCAAGCCGATCCTCGACGGCTGGGTTGCCCTCGAAGACACCTCGATCTTCAGGGCCAAAGGCGAGAACCCGTTCCTCGCGACCTCGCCGACCGTCGGCCAGGTGCTGCTCGAGTCGAAATCCCAGCTCGAGCAGCAGCTCGCCCGCGACAGGAGTGTCCACATGCGCGCCTGCGAACGCCAGGGCGCCCGGACGGGCCGCGTCGGCAAGCCGGTGCTGGCGATGCTCGAGTACCTGTCGGTCTCGGGACTGGAGCCGACCGTGAGCGGCCTGCGATGCGCCGGAAAGGCGCCCGCCAGCGAAGACAACGCCGCCGCGCGCGCCGGCGACAGCGTCAAGATCACCGCGATCGAGGGCGTGCCGATCGCCGGCCATCAGGGCCCAGGCTCGATCGCCGACACCCTGATCCGCAAGCTCTCGATGCTCGAGGGCCTGGATCGCCCCAGCCGCATCGTCAGCCAGACGAGCGTGCCCGGGGCCCCCGATGTCTACGTCCGCCCGCACGCTGGCAACTCTGTCTACGTCACCTTCGCCCCGCCCGCGGCCGGAAGGCGCGCCGCCTCGACCGCGACCTCGGGCTCGGGCCTGACGCCGGGCGACTGGGTCAAGCTGATCGCGCGCCTCGGCGAGATCCCCGATCCGACGGTCGCCGGCGGGCCGTCGACCTCGGCGATCCCCGACGGGGCCGCCACGGCGACGGGGGCGAGCGCCGGCAACGCTGGGTCGGGTGGCGCCGGCTCAGGCGACGCGGGCGCGGGCCGTGCCGGCTCAGGCGTGCTCCCGAGCGGCGAAAGGAGTTCCGGTGGCAACGGTTAGCCCGCCCAGCTCCTCGCCCACACCCCCGCCGGGTGAGAACGTGCCGCCGCCCGCCCGCGGCCGCCGTCCGTTGCCGCCGAACGCCGGGCGCGCGCTGGCGATCGGTGCGCTGGCGGTCGTCGTTCTGATCGTCGCTTTCCTCGCGTTCGGCGGTGGCGGCGGGGCCAACTACCACCTCGAAATGAAGGAAGCCGGACAGCTCGTCAAGGGCGATCAGGTCCAGGTCGGCGGCGTGCCCGTCGGGAGCGTCACGAACATCGAACTGACCCCCGACTACAAAGCCAGGATCACGATCCACGTCGAATCGTCGCTGACTCCGCTGCACGAAGGGACGGTCTCGGAAATCAGGGTTCCCTCGTTGACGGGTGTCGCCAACCGCTACGTCGCCCTGACGCCTGGCCCCAACAACCGCCCAGCGCTTGCCTCCGGCGCGACGTTGCCCGCCAGCGAGACCCACGAAGTCGTCGATCTCGACCAGCTGTTCAACACCCTGGACCCGAAGACGCGCAAGGGCCTGCAGCAGTTCATCCAGGGCTCGGCCGAACAGTACGTCGGCACCAATCCTCAGTTCGGCAAGGCGACCGAATACTTCGCGCCGTCGTTCGCCGCGATCGACCACTTCTTCTCAGAGCTCGTCCGCGACCAGGGCACGTTCACGGACTTCCTGGTCGAATCGGCCAAGGCCCTGACCACGCTCGGGGCGCGCCGCGAATCGCTGAGCGGCTTGGTCGAACACGCCAACCAGACCTTCCAGGCGATCGGCTCCCAGCAGCAGAACCTCGCTCAGGGCCTGCGTCAGCTGCCGGTGACCCTGCACCAGGGCAACCAGGCGTTCACGGAAATCCCGGCGACGCTGAGCGCGCTCACCAGATACATCGAAGCCCAGAAACCGAGCATTCCGGCGTTGACGACGCTCTTCCAGCGCCTGCGCCCGCTCGTCACGACCGCCACTCCGGCTGTGACCGATTTCAGCCAGGCGATCTCACGGCCCGGTTCCAACAACGACCTGACCGAAGCATTCGCTGCGCTTCCCGCGCTCGTCGGTCAGCTGACGACCGCTTCTCCCGCTGGTGTTCAAGCGTTGCGGGAATCGGTTCCCGAGACGGCGCCCTTCGGTCCGTATGCTCCAGAGTTCCAGGGCCTGTTCCGTGACTTTGGCCAGACAGGCGCCTACTACGATGCCAATGGCCACTACGCTCACATCAGTCCCGTCTTCCCCTCTTTCGCGTTGGGCGCCAACAACACGCTGACGCCCTCCAGTGCCCAGCAGGCGCTCGAAGCGCTGAAGACCGGACAGTTGCGCCGCTGTCCCGGCGCTGCCACCCAGCCGTCGGCCGACGGGTCGGCGCCGTTCGCCGACAACGGCGTGCTCAGCTGCGACCCGACGGAGACACCGTGAACCCGCGGCGCCGAGGATCCCTGGCCGGCAGCCCGCTTCTGATCGGAGCTTTGACGACGCTGATCATCGTCGTGGCCGTTTTCTTGTCCTACAACGCAAACAACGGCCTGCCGTTCGTGCCGACGTACGACATCAACATCGAACTGAACGAAACCTCGGGCCTGCAGAAGGCCAACGAGGTGCGGATCGCGGGCACCAGGGTCGGGATCATCGGCGCGCTGAACCCTTACCAGAACCCAAAGACGGGCAAGATCACGGCGATCGCCGAACTGAAGCTCGAAAAGAAGGTGCAGCCTCTGCCGGTCGACACCAGGGCGATCGTGCGGTCGGTCTCGGCGATCGGCCTGAAGTACCTCGAACTGGAAAAGGGCGCTTCCCACGAAACCCTGAAGCCGGGCGCGACGATCCCGGCCTCGCAGACGCGCGAGCCGGTGGACATCGTCTCGCTCTTCAATATGTTCGATCAGAAAACCAGAGAATCGATCCAAATCAACACGGTCAACTTCGGGGACGGTCTCGCCGGGCGCGGTCTCGGTCTGAACGAAACGATCCACACGCTCAAGCCGCTCGTGACCAACGCGATCCCCGTGCTGGCCAACCTCGCCTCGCCCCAGACCGATCTGCGCGCCTTCTTCCCGGCGCTCGACAAAATCGCCTCACAGGTCGCGCCGGTCGCCGAAACGCAGGCCGCCTGGTTCCGGGACATGAACACCTTCTTCACCGCCTGGGCCGGGGTTGCGCCTTCACTGGAACAGACGATCGCGGGCGGCCCCGCTGCGCTGCGTCAGGCCACCTACTCGCTGCCCCACCAGGCTCCGTTCATCGAGAACGCGACCGAGTTCATGCGGCTGCTGCGCCCGAGCGCCCGCGACCTGCGCACGGTCGCCCCGCAGATCGGCCACGCGTTCGCAGTGGGCGCAGTCAACCTGCAGGCCGCGACCGCCCTGAACCAGAGTGTCGCCGAAGGTTCACGGGCGTTCCAGGCGTTTGCGCAGAATCCCGTCGTGACACTCAGCCTGGAAGACCTCACCCAGACCGCCGAACTCGGAGGGCCGCTGTTCGGTGCGATCGCGCCGGAGCAGGCCTACTGCAACTACGTGACCTTGGCGCTGCGCAATCTCAGCAATCTGCAGGCTGAGAACATCGGTGTCGGCACGCTCGCAGCCGCGGCGATCGTGCTCTCGCCGAACGGCCCCAACGCCGAGGGCTTCCCTGCCTCTCAGCCTGCGAGCGGGCCGTCGGTCGAACGGGAAACCACGCCCACTGGCGCTCCCGGCAAAGTGATCGACAACAATCATCTACATGTGAATCCCTATCCGAACGTCGCCGGCCCGGGCCAGCCACGAATATGTGAAGCGGGCAACGAGAACTTCATCCCCGGCCAGACGCTCACCGGCAACCTGCCGGCCGGCGGCAGCGAAAACAATCGCGAACTGACCACGCGCGAACAGAATCTGTTCGGCGAAACGTATCCTCCCGCGACGCTCAGGGCGCTCGGGCTCAAGCCGAAGAAGGGCGGGTCATGAGTCGCCTGCGCTTCTGGCGCCGACACAACGAGGTCCCGGTCGTCGAGCTGCGCCGCACGAACCCGGTCAGGGCGGGCGTCGTGTTCCTCGTGGTGCTGGTTATCGCCGTCTACTTCGGCTTCACCAAGCACATTCCGTTCAAACACGGCTTCCGCCTTCAGGCCGAGTTCACCTCTGTCCTGAACATCCATCCCTCCTCGCCGGTGCGCATCGCCGGTGTGGGCGTCGGCAAGGTGACCTCGATCCAGCGCCAGGGCAAGGCCGGCCTCGTGAGCATGGAAATCGAACAGAAGGGCCTGCCGATCCACGAAGACGCGACGCTGAAGATCAGGCCGAGGATCTTCCTGGAAGGCAACTGGTTCGTCGACCTGCAGCCGGGCAGCCCCTCCTCGCCGACGATCTCCTCTGGGCACACGATCCCGATCGCCCAGACATCGGATCCGGTCCAGCTCGACCAGGTGCTCAGCGCGCTCAACAGCGACACGCGTCAGAACCTGCAGGACTTCCTGCAGGGCTACGGCGATGGCTTGACACGCAAGCCCGACGCCCAGGAAAACGCCGAACAGGACCTGTCCGTGTATGGCCTGAACGGTGCCCAGGCGCTGAACAAGACCTACCTGATCGCGCCCAAGGCTCTGCGCGGCGGCGGGATCGTGCAGCAGGCGATCACGGGCACCGAACAACACGACCTCTCCGAGCTGATCGCGGCGATCGGCAAGGTGACGGCGGCCTTGAACGTTCACGAGCAGGCGCTCAGCGAATGGGTGCCCAACTTCGACGCCTTCTTCGCCAACATCGCGGCCCAGTCGCCGAGCCTCAGCGCCGCCCTCGTGCATCTGCCGGGCGCGCTGCACAGCGCCGGCCGGGCGTTCGCGGCGCTGCGGTCCTCAGGTCCGCCGACGCAGGCGTTCGCAAATGCGCTCGTGCCGGCCGCCGAACAGATCAATCCGACCGTTGCGGCGGCGCTGCCCTGGATTGAACAGGTTCAGGCGGCGCTCGCGCCCAGTGAGCTCGGCGGCGTCGCCAGAGGCCTGAACGAAGCGGCGCCTACGCTGGCCCAACTACTCAGCGAACAGACGCCGTTCTACAAGCAGACCGAAGTATTCAGCAAATGTCTGAGCAAGCTGTTCTTCCCCGGCTCCAACACCAAGCTGCAGGACGGTTCGAGCACGACCGGCGTGGAGGTCTACAAGGAATTCTTCTATTCGCTGACCGGTCTTGCCGGCATCGGCCAGAACTTCACCGGTAACGGCGCGATGATCAGAGCTCTCGTGGGCAACAGCGGTCAGACGGTCCGCTCGCGTCCGACCTCGATCCTCGGTACCAACCTGAAAGGTTTGCAGCTGCTGGCCCATTCGCCGCTGCCGCCCCTGGGCACTCGTCCGGCGTATCCGGCCGAAGAGCCGCCGTACCAGCCGCTCGTGCCCTGCGACACCCAGACGTTGCCCGAATTCAACGGACCTCTGTCGCAGGGTCCCGCGGACGGGAGCGGCTGATGAGCGCCAACGACACCACTCCTCCCGAGACGCCGTCGGCGCGCGACCGCCACGAGGGCGGGCTGAGTGCGCGCGAACAGATCGCGCGCTACCAGAAAGCGTTCATCGCGGTCGTGGTCATGATCGTGATCGCCGCGGCCGTCGGCGGCTACATCCTCGCGCACGAGAACCTCAAGCTGCCGGGCTGGGTCCCGGTGCTCGGGCGTTCCTGGTTCACGCTGAAGGGCGAATTCCAGACCGCCCAGGCCATCACGCCCGGGCAGGGCCAGGCGGTCACGATCGCGGGCGCCAAGATCGGCGAAGTCGCGACCGTCGACCTGAAGGACGGCGTGGCGGTCGTGACGATGAAAATCGTGCCCAAATACGCCTTGATCTATCGCAACGCGACGATGCTGCTGCGGCCGAAGACCTCTCTGAAGGACATGACGATCGAGGTCGACCCGGGCTCGCCCGCCAGCGGGCGGCTGCAGAGCGGCGCGACCATCCCGCTGTCCCAGACCGCGCCCGATGTCAACTTCGAAGAATTCCTGGCCAGTCTGGATGGTGAAACGAGGGCTTACCTGCAGGAGCTGCTGGCGGGCGCCGGCGAAGGCTTCAAGAACAACGGCAAGGCCTTCTCGGCGACGCTCAGGCGCTTCTACCCGATCACCAACGACGCCAAGCTGATCGCCAAGGAACTGGAAACGCGTCACACCGAGATCGCGCAGTCGATTCACAACTTCAAGCTCCTGATGGAAGCGTTCGGCGACAAGGACGCGCAGCTGGCCGACCTGATCCAGGCTTCGAACGCGGTCTTCAAGACATTCTCAGAACAGGGCCAGTCCGTGCAGAGCACGCTGCGGTTGCTGCCCGGCACCCTCAGCAAGACCGAACAGGGCCTCGGCAAGCTCGCCACCGCCTTCGAGCTGGTCGGGCCGACCCTGCACGAGCTGCAGCCGTTCGCCAAAGCGGCCGCGCCCGCCCAGGAAGCGGCACGTGCGTCCTTCAAGACGACCACGCCGATCTTCAGGAACGAAATCAGGCCGTTCGCGCGCGAAATCCTGCCGACGATCAATGCTCTGGAGCCCAGCCTGACAGACGTCGCCGCTTCCTTCCCGAAGCTGTCCGAAAGCTTCTCGGTGTTCAACGAACTGTTCAACGAGCTTGCCTACAATCCCAGCAAGAAGCAGGCCGGTTTCGGATTCTTCGCAGCGTGGGCAGCCCATAATCTGAATAGCGTCGACAGCACCGCCGACGCGCACGGAGTGCTCACTCGCACCCTCACGTACCTGAACTGCGAAGTGCTTCCGCTGCTCGGTTCAGTCGCGAAGATCAATCCCACAGTGAGCGTGATCGTCGGGTTGTTCAACCCGCCGTCGAAGGCGGAGTGCCAGGCGGCCGGCATCCTCAAGGGCGCGGCCGTCGCTGCCGCGGAGCGAAAGGGCTCGATCGCGTCGAACCCGTTCGTCGGTCTGGGTACGCAGCCGTTCGGAACAGGGAAGGACCACTAGATGCAGAAGCGCGCGCCCACACTCGGCAACATCCTCGTGATCGTCCTGTTCGCGCTCAGCTGCTTCGGGCTGATGCTGTTCCTGTGGGAGTCATTCGGCGGCCCCGTCCCGTTGAAGCCGAAGGGCTACCAGTTCACGATCGCCTTCAAGCGGTCGCTGGCGCTTGCCGAACAGTCGGACGTGCGCATCAGCGGCGTCGACGTCGGTCACGTGGTCGCGTTGAAGCTCGGGCCGGAAGGCAAGACGGTGGCGACCGTCGAGCTCTCCAGCCAGTACGCGCCGATCAGGGCGAACACGCACGCGATCCTGCGCCAGAAGACGCTCCTGGGCGAGACCTACGTGCAGCTGATCCCGCAGGGCAACCCTCCCGGCAGGAGCGGACCCTATCTGCCCGACGGCGGCCGGCTGCCACAGAGCCAGGTCGAACCGTCGGTCACGCTCGACGACATCCTGTCCGCGTTCGACCCCAAGACCAGGGCCGCCTTCAAAATCTGGATGAAGGCCGTCTCCGAAGGGATCGACGGGCGCGGCGAACAGATCAACGCCGACTTCGCCGAGCTGCAACCCTTCTCAGAACACGCCAACCAGCTGGTC
>DATJWI010000191.1:0-6051 GCA_035501375.1 Solirubrobacteraceae bacterium | reverse complement strand
AACGCGCTCGTTCCCAGCTGATGACGATCCTCGTTGCGGGTGCGGGTGTACGCGCGCGCGCGTACACCCGCCCAGAGTAGGCCCCGGAGTAGGCCATGTCCACCACCGAGACGCGCCCGGCGAACACGATCGGCGTCATCGGCGCCGGCACGATGGGCTCCGGCATCGCCCAGCTCGCCGCCCGCTCCGGGGCGCGAACGCTGCTGCACGACCCGGTCGCGGAGGCCCTGCGCAAGGGCGACTCGCGCGCGCGCGAAGGCCTTCAGAAGGAAGCCGCCAAAGGCAAGCTGAGCCCCGAGCAGGCCGACGCGGCCGCCGAGCTGCTGCACCCGGCCGAGGATCTGGAGGCGATGAGCGAGTGCGACCTGGTGATCGAGGCCGCTCCCGAGCGGATCGAACTCAAGCACGACCTCTACCGGCGCCTGGAGCAGATCGTCGGCGAGCAATGCGTCCTGGCCAGCAACACCTCTTCGCTGCCGATCACCAAGATCGCGGCCGCCGTGTCCAGGCCCGAGCGGGTCGTCGGCATGCACTTCTTCAACCCCGCCCCGGTGATGCGGCTTCTTGAGATCATCGCCGGCGAGCTGTCCGACGAGCGCTCGCTGGCGCTGGCCGAAGCGACCGGCAGGGCGATGGGCAAGGAGACGATCAGGGCCGCCGACGGGCCCGGCTTCATCGTCAACCGCTGCAACCGGCCGTTCGGCCTGGAGGCATTGCGCCTGCTCGGCGAGAAAATCGCCGACGTGCAAACCATCGACCGGATTGTCAGGGTCGGCGGCGGCTATCGCATGGGCCCGTTCGAGCTCTCAGACCTGGTGGGCGTCGACACCGGCTTCGACGTGGCGCTCTCCTTCTACGAGCTCAGCTTCGGCGAGCCCCGCTGGCGACCCTCCCCGATCCAGGCCCAGCGCGTGGCCGCGGGCCTGCACGGGCGCAAGCGCGGCCGCGGCTACTACGACTACGCCCACGAGCCCTATCGGCCGCCCGACGCCGACCCGCCGGTCCGCACGGGCGATGCGATCGTCGAGGGCGAGGGCCCGCTCGCCCAGGCGCTGCGCTCGCTGACCAGAGGCCAGAGCGGCCCGACGATCGCGGTCGTGGGGCTGGGCGGCGAGGTCGCTGGCGAGCCGTTCTACGCCGTGACCCCGCTTGGGCTCGTCGAGACGACCGGACCGGCCGGCGAAGAGGCGTTCACGGCCCTCGGCCTGCCCACCGCGCGCGTTCGCGAGACGCCCGGTGGCGTGCTCGGCAGGATCGTCTGCCAGCTGGTCAACGAGTGCGCTTTCGCGCTCGAAGCCGGGATCGGTGTGGCCGAGGACATCGACAAGGGCATGGAGCTCGGTTTGAACCATCCCCGCGGCCCGCTGGCCTGGGGCGATCGACTCGGCCTCGAGAACGTGCTCGGCCTGCTCGACGAGCTGTGCGACGAGTACCGCGAGGATCGCTACCGCCCCGCGCCGTTGCTGCGCCGGCTGGTGCGCGCCGGACGCCTGGGCCGTGCGAGCGGCGCTGGTTTCTTCGCCTACGACGACGCCGCGTGAAAGCAAAACCTCACGGATCGGCCTCGGCCGACGTTTTATCGGTGTGACCCTCAGCCTGCCGCCCTTCCAAAACATGATCGACGTCCACGGCGAGGATGTCTGGCGGGTGCTGGTCGCTTCGGTCGGCAAAGACGACGCCGAAGACTGCTATCAGGAGACGTTCGTCTCGGCGCTGCGCGCCTATCCAAAGCTGCGGCCGGACTCGGACCTGAGGGCCTGGATCCTGACGATCGCCCACCGCAAGGCCCTCGACGTCCATCGTGGCCGCGCTCGCCACGCGGTGCCCGTGGCGGAGATCCAGGAGCCCGCCGACAGCAACGGGCGCCCGGGTCCCTCCCCCAACTCCGACCGCGACGACGGGCTCTGGCAGGCAGTCCACCAACTGCCAGAACGCCAACGCTCGGCCGTCGTGCTGCGCTTCGTCGGCGACCTTGCCCACAGCGAGATCGCGACCGCGATCGGCTGCTCCGAGGAGGCGGCACGCAGATCGCTGCACGAGGGTTTGACCAAGCTTCGCAAGGAGGTCCTCACCGCATGACCGATCCAATCGAACACACCTTGAAGGCCGGGCCCCAAGGGGCCGCTCAGGACGCCGCCGGCGCCGCCGTCCGCCTGCGCGACCGCATCGCCGACCAGGGTCTCGCCGACGTCGTCTACGGCGAGGTCGACTCCCCGTTCGGCGTTCTTCACGCCGCCCTTACCAAGCGCGGTCTCGTGCGCCTCGCCTTCCCGGAGGAGCCCGAAAACGACTTCCTGCAGGAGCTGGCCGGCAAGCTGTCGCCGCGGATCGTCGCCGGCGACTCAGCTCTCGACCGGGTCAAGCGCGAGCTGGACGAGTACTTCGCCGGCGCCAGGCGCCGTTTCGAGCTGAGCCTGGACTGGGTCCTGATCACGCCGTTCGCCAAACGCGTACTCCACAAGACCGCCGCCATCCCCTACGGCGGGCACCTCTCCTACGCCGAGGTCGCCGCCGAGGCCGGCAGCCCGCGCGGAGCCCGCGCCGCCGGCAACGCGCTCGGTTCGAACCCGATCCCGATCGTGATCCCCTGCCACCGCGTCCTGCACTCCGGCGGCGGCCTCGGCGGCTACGGCGGCGGCCTCGACCGCAAGCGATTTCTGCTGGAGCTGGAGGGCGCACTCACACCCGCGCTCCCGGGCACGCCTCCGCGCCGCCGATAGGCCGGGTCAGGCCTCGCCGGCGTTCGCGCCCGGCACCGGCACGATCTCGCTGTGCCCGCTTGGCGCGCCGCCCTGGACGGGCTCCCACTGAGCTTCCGCGAGGTCGCCTTCGGGCATGCCGGCGGGCGTCGGCACTCCCGGCGTATCGCGCAAATACCACTCCGCGTCCAGGGCCGCCTGACAGCCCGAGCCGGCGGCCGTGATCGCCTGACGGTACGTGTGGTCGACGAGATCGCCGGCCGCGAACACGCCCGGCCGGTTTGTCCTGGTCGAGCGCCCGGCCACCTCGACATAGCCCTCCTCGTCGACGTCGACCTGGCCGCGCACCAGCTCCGACTGGGGCTCGTGGCCGATCGCGATGAACGCACCGGTGATCTCGATCTCGCGCGTCTCGCCCGTGTGCGCGTGCACCAGCACCGCCGTCGCCAGGGCGCCGCTCTCGCCGGGGACCAGCTCCTTCACCGTGTACGGCGTCAGCAGCTCGATGTTCGGCTGGGCCTTGGCGCGCTCCAGCATGATCTGCGAAGCCCTGAACTCGTCGCGCCGGTGCACGACCGTCACGTGCTCGGCGAACTTCGACAAGAAGATCGCCTCCTCCATCGCCGAGTCTCCGCCGCCGACGATCACCGTCCTGGCGCCTCTGAAGAAGGCGGCATCGCAGGTCGCACAGTAAGAGACTCCGCGACCGCCCAACTCCTGCTCGCCGGGCACGCCCAGCTTCTTGTGCTCGGCTCCCATCGCCAGGATCACGGTCCTGGCCAGGTGCTCGACCTCGCCGACCCAGACCCTGTGAACACCGGGGTGGCTTGGATCCGACCCGTCCGCAAGCTCGACCCGGTCGGCCTCCTCGGTGATCAGCCTGGCACCGAAACGCTCGGCCTGAGCGCGCATCTGGACCATCAGCTCCGGCCCCATGATCCCCTCTTGAAAGCCCGGATAGTTCTCGACGTCGGTCGTCTGCTGCAAGAGCCCACCCCAGGCGAAGCCCTCGATCACGAGCGGCTCCAGGTTGGCTCGCGCCGTATACAGGGCCGCCGTGTAACCGGCCGGGCCGCTGCCGATCACGATCACGTCCTCGATGCGCCCGCCGGCGCTGCCGTTGTTGCCACCCTCGCCGCTGTCGCTCATCTCGTCTCCAAGTCGCTTTACTTTGTAAAGTATACAGCCTGGACGGCCTTCGCGCCCGCCTCGACCTGGGCCCCCGCCGACACCGGCCCCTCCGAGCCGACCACCGTCCCCGCGCGCCCGGCGCCGGTGGCCGCGCGCAGGCGCTGGCGATCGCGCCAGCGCGCCACCGTGCGGCGCAATTCGAAGTAGGCGACGGTGCCAGGGATCGTCGGCAACCAGAAGGAGATGGCCCGATAGGAGAGCACCGCCAGCACCGCCAGATCCAAACTCACGCCGAACGCGGCCAGAGCGCCGATCATGCCCCCCTCGACGCTCCCCAGGCCACCCGGCAGCGGCAGCAGGTTGCCGAGCATGCCGATGAAGTAAGCCATCCAGATGACCGTGAACGGCGGCGGGGTCCCGAACGCGTGGAACATCGCCCACAGCACTCCGATGTCAAAGCCCCACCAGGCAACGGCGCCCATGAGGCCCGGGTCGCGCTCGCGCAGCAGCTCGATCGCGGTGCGCACGCCGCTGGCCGCGAGCGCCGGCACGGTCGCGGCCCGCGCTATCCAGAACGCAAACCGCCCCGAACGCGAGGCCCAGTGACCCAAGCGCCGCTCGAAATCGCCAGGCAGCAACGCCATCGCGCCGACGGCCGCCATCAGCACGCCCGCGGCGATGGCGGGCAGAATCGTCAGCGCGAACGATCCTCCGCCCGGAAACAGGCCTGTGCCGAGGCCGATCCCGTCGATCACGACCGAACTCGTATAGACCGAATACAGCAGCACGATGAACGCGACCATCCGGCAGGCCACCAACCTTGGCTCCATGCCCGAGCGGCGTAGCGCCCACGCGGTCAACGCGATGCCGCCGGCGCCGGCGGTCGCGAACAGGCGTGTGGCGGCCAGGCCCGCCATCGTGATCTGGTAGCTCTCGCGCCAGCCGATCGGGTCTTCGGCACGCGGCGCGCCCTTGCTGGGCGCACCTGCGGCCTGGCGCGCGAGCGAACCGGACCTGCTGAGCACGAAGACCGCCCTGAACAGCACCACATAACCGGCGAAGGAGGCCAGCTCGAGCACGACCCCGACCGCTATCCACCAGGCGTCGCCGCTCTCGAGGTGGCGCAGCGTCGTGCCGACGCCCGCCAGCTTGGGCAGCACGAAGTAGAGAAAGGCGACGATCGCAGCGACGAACAAGCCGAAGGCGACCGCCTCGCGGCGCGTGACCGCCACACGCGGCATCTCCTCTTCGTGGTGCCGTCCGCGCGCCGGACCGACCGCCCCGCGGTCTTCGTCGGTCACGGCGTCAGGCTCGCCTCCCGGTCGACCCATGCTCCGTCACCCGGACCTCTCGTGGGCGGCCGCCTCGAGCGCCGCCACGACCCGGCCGAATCGAGCCAGCGCCGGTCCCGCGCGCGGGCCCAAGCGGCGCACCGCGACGGTCAGGCCAGCGCCCGCGATCAGATCGGCCGCGTAGTGCTCGCCCAGGTAGACGAGCGCGAAGCCGAGCGCCGTCGTGTAGCCGACGCCGAGCGCGCCGGCGACCGGTCCCGTCTCCGCGAGCAGGAGCGCGGCCATCAGGGATGTCGCGAAGTGCAAAGAGGGCATTGCGGCCAGAGGATTACCTCCGAGAACACTGTAGAGGGGCCCCCAGCCGTCTCGCCAGAAGTGCTCGCCGTACTCGACCATCATGCGGCGCACGTCCTCAGCGCCGTGGTGCTCACGACCGGCGACCGAAGCCGCGTACCAGGGTGGAGCAGTCGGGGCGACCCAGTAGACGCTTGCGCCGAGGTCGAACACGGCGTAGGTCATGACGGCCGCACGCGGGAAGCGCTCGGGCTTGCGGATGAGCACATATGCAAGCGAGGCATGCGGCACCGCGAACCAGACCCAGTGGGCCCAGACCAGGACCTTGTCGAGCGTACGCCAGCGTGGCCTGCCGTCGTCGGGGTCGAACTTGGCGAGGGCGCGCTGCAGGCGCAGGGTCGGCAGCCGACCGAAGCCGAGCGCCCTGTCGACGTCGATCGGATAGTCGATGTGCACACGCTCGGCCTGGGCGTCCTCGTCGTCGTGTGGCGTCTTGTAGGCAGCCAGATACGCCCACATCTGTAGTCCGCAGACCGCCACGTCGCGCGCGCGCGAGCGGCGCACGGCGACGCACAGCGCCACTGGCGCCGCATAAGCGACCGTCTGGGTGATGAGCGGCGCCACGCCCACGCGCT
>DATJWI010000190.1:0-4894 GCA_035501375.1 Solirubrobacteraceae bacterium | reverse complement strand
GGCCGCCGCCCACGGTGCCGGCGAACACGGTCGTCAGGACGTTGCCCTCGGCGTCGACCAACGGGCCCCCGGAGTTGCCGGGCCGCACGAGTCCTCGCAAAGGCGTCAAGAGCCGCGAAATCGGCCCTCGACCGTATGCATTGTCGGTGAGCACCGTCTGGGTACGACCGATACGTCCGGGCTGCACGTCATAGGGCCCGTTCTCCGGATAGCCGAGGATCGCGCCGGCGCGCCCAGACGCAGGTTCGGGTACCAGGCGCAGGGATGGCACACCGACGAGGCCGGGGACCCGCAGGATGGCGAGGTCGACGTTTGGGTCGAACGCGATCGCTTCCGCCGGCAGCTGCGGGGGGCGGCCGCCGATCTCGACGGTCGTGTCCTGCTCGCCGGCGACGACGTGGGCGTTGGTGAGCACCTCGTCGGGAGCAGCGACCCAGCCCGAGCCCTCGATCGCCAGGCCGCAGGCGGTGCCGAGCACGCGCACCACGCTGCGCGAGGCGGCATGCACCCCCGGCGCCCGACCGATCAGAGGGAGTGGCGCCGCGACGTCTGGCGATGGGCCAGCCACCTGGGGCAGTGGATCCAGGCGCGAGAGCGCGTTCAGGATAGGTCCCGACGGGGGCAGCAGCTGGTTGAGCTCGCGCAGGATCGCCGAGCGCTGGATTTCGGCCCGTAGCTGACCGGTCTGCGGAGTCTGGGCGGCGACGGCCGCCGCGATCCAGATCACGCCAAGCCCGATCGCACCGCCGAGCGCGGCGCCGAGCAGTCCGTCGAAGAGGCCGGCCCCGGGCAGGACGAGCGATCGGCGCAGGCGGAAGCCCACACCCTCGAGGCCGGTTGCCAAGATCGCGCCGGCCAAGACCGCCCCGATCAGACCGAAGGCGGGAGCGTAGGGCGAGGCGGAACCGCGCGGCAGCAACAGAGGACCAAGACGAGTTCCGATGAATGCACCAACCAGGAACCCTGCGAACGAGAGCGCCCCTACGATGAACCCCCGCCGAAAGCCGGACCAGGCCAGCAGCGCCGCGAAGGCGACGATCAACCAGTCGAGCGTCGTCACTGGTCATGTTCTACCGTTCGATGGCCGTGAACACCCGCACTGACCGCCTGCGACGCGCCCGTCCGGTGCTGGTGTTGGCGGCAGTCGCGTTCGTGGTCGGAGCAATCGTTGGCGCCAGCCACGGCGCAGACGCGAGCGACGCCCTGGCTTCGCGCTTCGTGGGCTCCTGGGCGCGGGGCGAATACCTGGCGATGTACGGAGATATCGACGGCGCCTCCAAACGGAGGATGACGCCCCAGGAGCTGGCCAGCGCCTGCGCGCACGCGCTGGCGACCGCGACCGCGACGGGACTGGCGGTGACGGGCAAGGCCCACGATGTCCCCGGTGGGCTGGTGAACGTGCCGGTGCGCGTGCGCACGCGCCTGTTCGGCACGCTGCGGCTCGCATTTGTCTTGCGGGTCGCCGGCGCAGGCAACGGCGAAGCCGGTGGGATCGTGTGGTCACGCTCGGCCGAGTTCCCGGGCCTGAAGCCAGGCCAGAAGCTGGCTCGTAGAACGACCTTGCCGCCCAGAGCGACGCTGCTGGCACGCGACGGGTCGGTCCTGGGCGAAGGCGTCGCCGAGACGGCGGGACAGCGCGACTCGCCACTGGGCGGGTCGGCAGGCGCGGCGCTTGGGGAAGTCGGCTCCATCCCTGAGTCCAGGGCAGCGCGCTTCGAAGCCGAAGGAATACCGAGCGATGCGATCGTCGGCGTCAGCGGCGCCGAGGAGGCGCTCGACGAGCGTCTGCGTGGCAGACCGGGCGGGGAGCTGTTGGCGGAAAGCGAGCGGCCGGGTGGCCCGAGCAGCGTGCTCGCCGTCGCGACGCCTCGCCCCGCCCATTCCGTGCGCACGACGATCTCACCGGCGGTGCAGCGCGCCGCGGTCGCGGCGCTGGGCGGTCAGCTCGGTGGCGTTGTGGCGATGGCGCCGAGTACCGGGCAGATCCTGGCGGTCGCCGGCCTGGGGATCGACGATCTGCAACCGCCGGGCTCGACCTTCAAGATGGTCACGACCAGCGGCGTGTTGCAGGCCGGAATCGCCAAGCCGAGCACGGTCTTCCCGTATGCGACCTACGCAACGCTCGACGGAGTCAAGCTCAGCAACGCCAACGGCGAGGAATGCGGCGGCTCGCTGGAGCTGGCGTTCGCGGTCTCCTGCAACTCGGTCTTCTCGCCACTCGGCGTCAAGCTCGGCGCGCCGCAACTCGTGGCGATGGCGGAAGCGTATGGGTTTAACCACGGACCGGGCATCCCGGGCGCCGTCGAAAGCACGCTGCCCGCCGCGTCGCGGATCAAAGGAGAACTCGACCTGGGCTCAACCGCGATCGGCCAAGGGCAGGTGCAGGCGAGTCCTTTGCAGATGGCCACCGTTGCCGCCACGATCGCCGACCACGGCCACCGCCCGCAACCGACCTTCGCGCTGGATGCCTCGCCGCATACGGTCGCGACCGCCACGAGCGCCTCGGTGGCCGACACGCTCAGACGCTTCATGATCGCGGTCGTCAGGGAGGGCACCGGCAGCGCAGCCGCAATCCCTGGGGTTACGGTCGCGGGCAAGACGGGGACCGCCGAACTGGGCACGCCCGGAGCGTGCTCGGGAAGCAGCGAAGAAGGCGGCTCCAAGGAAGGCGGCTCTGGCGAATCGCGCTCCAGCGGCTGTGGAGCCGCCGCCGAAGCCGCCAACACGGACGCTTGGTTCGCTGCCTTCGCCCCGGCCCTGCACCCGAAGATCGTCGTCTGCGTGCTGATGGTCAAAGACGGCGCCGGTGGTGACACCGCGGCGCCAGTGGCCAGGGCAGTGATCGAAGCCGGGCTGCACGCCGGGCTCTAAGCTGGGCTGTCTCCGGGGGGACGTTCGGCGATCAGACGTCGAGGACGGCCGAGGCCGTCTGGGTGGCGTCGGTCGGGTCGACGATGTGGATCGTCAGAGGCCGGTTGTCGAGCGAGACGACATGGATCTTGTAGAGCAGCAACGCGCCCTGGGTGCCGCCGTTGGCGGCGATCGTGCTGTAGGCCGGCACCCTGCTGTTCGCCGGTATCAGGCCGGCGCGATAAGCGAACTGGTTGGTTTCGGCTGGCACGATCGGCGTGTAGACGTTGTTCTGGGTGTCGCTGATCGCGATGCTCGGCGCGGCCAAATGAGGCGTGGAGGTGTGGTTGTAGACCTGAACGAACACAGCGAACCACTCTTCGCCGGGCTTGAGCTGGCGCTGAGCTGGCGTCAGGCCCTGCAGGTAGGCGGCGTCTTCGACGTTGGCCGGGTTCAGCTCGCGAGAGAGCTGGACCTGGTAGACCAGCGAGCCCACGTTCAGGTAGGGCGCGTTCTTGCCCGATTCACCGGCATAGGTGCCCGTCGTGACCCTGGTTTCGGAGTTGCCGCAGGCCGCCAGGGCCGTGGCGGCGAGCATCGCGACGGCAAGGGCCGCGAGCGGGCGGATGGAGGCTGTGCGCGGGCGGGTTTGGCTCATGCGGGGCGGGAGTCTATCCAGTAGCGGCTTGCCGATGACTAGCCGCCGGCCACCGCGATGCGGGAGCCGGCCTGACGCTCGCCCTCGAGGATCGCGCGCAGACGGCGCATGGCGCGGGCGTTCTGGCGGCGCGTCCAGCTGCGCGCCCCCAGGCCCTCGAGCAGACGGTCCGAGAGCGTGACGGGCCGGGTCTCGATCGTAAACTGCACGCGGGTCGTGCCGCCCGCTGCGGGTGCCAGCTCGTACACGCCAAGCGTACGCACCCGATTGGCTTTGCCGGTGCGACCGACCTCCACTATCCGGTGAGGACGCTGCACCTCGACGAACGTCACGTCACCCCACGAGAACCGGCCGGCCGGCGGGGGCACCTTGACGCGAAAGCGGGCGCCCGCGCCGCGACCGACCGAATCGATGCGGGTCAGATGCCAGTCGCGCAGGTAATGGTCGGTGAACTGTGGGTGGTTGGCGATGTCTTGCAGGTAGTCGAAGACTTGCTCGCGCGGGCGATCGACGATGACTGAGACGGTCACGGGGTCCATTGACAGGGCCGCAGTCTATTGGCCGCGTCCCCCGAGCGGCGGGCCGGCGCCAGGCTGAGCGGGCAGACCGCGCTGCTATTCGGACGGGCTGCCAACCTGACAGCGAGGGCAGACCGCGCCGCTATTCGGACGAGCCGGCGGCATGACAGCGAGGGCAGACCGGCAGCTAGGCCGCGCGAGTGAGTCGAACGGCGTGGCCACGCTCGCAGTGGCGCACCAGCTCGGTGGCGGCGGCGGGCTCGCGCTGCAGGGCGCTGCACAGCTCGCAGACGATGCCGCGGACGTTCGCGTACAGATGGACGTGCTCGCCTACGAGCGGTGTACGCCCGCAGTCGGCGCAGCGGTCGCGGCTTGCCTCGAGCACGTCGACGGAACGACGCAACAGACGCCGCTCGAATCGCTCGCTGTCGCGGTCGGCCGGCCTGCTCATGCCCAGGAATTCGCCATCGCCGTGGGGGCTCCTGCCTGGCGTTGGGCTCCGGCGCCATGTGCTCCAGGATCGCCTGCATGGACTCGCTCGCTTTCGGGCAGTTAAACCGGCAATCGCCGTAAGATACGCGCTACCCGCACGGGCTCCTAGCCCCCGCAACACTAATTATCAGAATTAGCGACCGGAGCTTACATCGACTTGCGGCACTTGTTATGATCGCCACGAGTTCTTCCTGACGGGCGTTGCCCCGGGACCCCCTCGGCAGAAAGGGACAGGCACAGGATGGAATCGCTTACTTCGGGCACCATGGCCGGCACCGGGTCGTTTCGTTGCAGGGCCTGTGGCTACGTACTGACGCTTGCTGGCACCGACACCTTGACCGATTGCCCCGGCTGCGGTGGCGGCGACTTCGCGCGA
>DATJWI010000189.1:0-3876 GCA_035501375.1 Solirubrobacteraceae bacterium | reverse complement strand
GGGCGTCCGTAAAACAACCAGCCATGAGGAGTGATTTTAGATGAGCAAGGAAGAAGCGATTGAGGTCGAAGGGACGGTTGTCGAACCTCTCCCGAACGCGATGTTCAGGGTCAAGCTCGACAACGACCACGTGGTGCTCGGCCATGTGGCCGGCAAGATGCGGCGCTTCAGGATCAGGATCTTGCCGGGCGACCGCGTCAGGTGCGAGCTCTCGCCTTACGACCTGGACCGCGCCCGGATCGTCTACCGCCACCGCTGAGAGGCAGCCGTTCCCGAGCGCTCTCTGATCGAGGCGATCGCGGCCGAGCTAGCAGGGCGGCAAGGGCCGAGGGTGATCCGCGGGATCGGCGACGACGCGGCTGTGGTGAAGGCCGGCGGGCCGGTGTGCGTGACCTCGGTCGACACGATGGTGCAGGGCGTGCACTTCGAACTCTGCGAGCAGGGATCGAGCCTGCGCGAGGTCGGCTGGCGGGCGCTGGCAGGCGCACTGTCGGATCTGGCGGCGATGGGGCTGGGCGAGGCGGGCGAGGCCTACCTGGCGCTCGGGGTCAGCGCGCAGGTGGGCGAAGCCGGCGCGCTCGAGTTGGTCCGCGGAGCCCTGGAGTTGGGGAAGAAGACCGGAACGGCGCTTATCGGCGGGGACGTGGTCACAGCGCCCGCCTTGATCGCGTCGATGACCGTCGTCGGCTGGGCCGAGGACGCCGAGAGAGTGGTCGGGCGCGATGGCGCGAAGGTCGGGGATCTGGTCGGGGTGACGGGCAGGCTTGGCGGGCGGCCGGCGCTGCCGTGGCCGCGGCTGCGCGAGGGCGAGGCGCTCGCCGAAGCAGGCGCCCACGCGCTGATCGACCTGTCCGACGGGCTGGCGAGCGACGCCGGGCACGTGGGGCGGGCAAGCGGCGTGAGCCTCGGGATCGAGCTGGCGCGATTGCCGCTGGCCGTGGGTGTCGACAGCGTTGCGTCGGGGGCTGGCGCGGGTGAAGACTACGAGCTGTGCGTTTGCGTCCCGCCGGGAGCCCGCGCCCGCGCGGAGCGGGCCGTCAAAGAGGTCTCGGAGGTGGGGCTGACGTGGGTCGGCGAGGTCAAGCCGGCTGCCTCCGGCGAGGGCGAGGCGGATAGCGCTCTGCCGGAGCCCGGCGTTCGGCTCTTGGACAAGCGCGGCCGCGAGGTCGACCTGAAGGGATACGAGCACTGCTGGTAGGTCTGGCCGCGGGGGCCGCGTAACTCATCCTCCAAATCTTGGGGCGGCGCGTGCGCGTACACGCGCGCGCACACGCACGCGCGCGCGGCAACCCCGATTCCGATTTCAGCCCCGATTTCCGATTTCAGAACCGATTTCAGAACAAGCCCATACCAGCGGACACACTCCTGACACACACCGAGTTTCAGGCATCGATAGGGGCCTTACCGGCGCAGAGCCGACTGGGTCCCGCCAAGCGAGCCCGGGCCAGCATAGGAGAGGGGTCCGCGAATCGTGATCTCGCCATGATCGTCGAAGCCGGCGCCGCCAGAGGGGCCGGCGGGGGGCGTCAGCGCAAGCCGCCCGATCGCGACCACACAGCCGGCCGCAACGCTCCACAGGGCCGCGACCAGCAGACCGACGTGACCGCCGCCGAGCAGAAGGACCGCGCTCCAGGCGGCCAGGCCAGCTCCGTAGCCGAACTCGTGGGCATAGAAGGCGACGAGCAGCCCGAGCGGGACCAGGGCGAGCGCGATCAGAGCGAGCCCGACGAACGGGCGCGGGCGACGCTCGGGTGAGGCGATCGGCAAGAGCAGGTGCAGGGCCGGCACGAGCAAGAGGGCAGCGTAGGGGTCGAAGATCCAGGCGACGCTAGCGACGAGCAGGAGCACGAAGAGCGTCGCGATCCCGGCAGCGTCCAAGCGCTCGGCGCCTTCGGCCGCCGGGTCCAAGGGCGCGGTCAAGCCGAACTCGCGCACGAGCAACGGCAGGGCCAGCCAAGCCAAGCCAAAGACCAAGACGCAGACCGAAACCGCCGTGAAGGCTTCGCCGTCGAAGCTCAGGGCCGAGCCCAGGACCGGCGCTTGCGGGGCGGGGATCGCTCCGATCGCTCCGAGCAGCCGGGCGAACAGCGCACAGGCCAGGAACGGCAGCGCGCACGACAGCGTCAGGACCGTCCACCTCGCGATCGGCCCATGGCGGCGCCGCGCGCGGGCGAGGCCGTCGACCAAGACGACCGCCGGGGGAATCAGCAGCGTGAGGATCAAAAGGCGCAGCGCCCATGCCGGAGCGATCTGGCGAGCGAGCACGAGCCCGGCCTGGGGCGTGGATTCGACATCGGGAGCGGCGTCGAGCGCATCCACCGCGCTGAGCACTCCCCGCCCGATCCCTTCCATGCTTTCGGCGCTCAGACGCGCTTTCGCCGAGGGTTCGCGTTCGCCCGAGACCTGGATAAGCACAGAGGGCGTACCGGCCGCGTTCAGCACGCCCTGTTCGCCGGCAGCAAGGGGAAAGGCGAGGTGGGCGAGCTGGCCGATCGCGCTGGGCTGCGCCGGATGCAGCGAGGCTTCGGCTGAGATGCCAGCGAGCAGCGTGCGCTGCAGCTCGTCGGGAGCCTCGCCGTAGGAGTCAGAGTAGGGCACCACGATAGGTGTCCGTGCGGAAGCGGCGGACGCGAGGTCGCCGAGCACGACCGTGGCGTCGGGACCGCCTCCGAGCGCGTGGGCGACCAAAGCGTTGGCCCCCGCGTCGCCGCCTGAGCCGCCACTGGTCGAGACGAGCACGATCGTGCGCCGGGTCTCGCGAGCGGCGAATACGCGGGCGAGCTCGAGCAGAGCGCCGGTCCCCGACAGCTGGGCCGCCGCGCCGCGGGCGGTCGAGTCGCGATGGGCGAGGATCACGATCGGGCTCTCGGCGGTCGATCCCGGGCGCTGTGCGATCACGGTCGAGAGCGTGCGTTTACCCGCAATGGTATTGCCGGGAACCGGCAACGCCCGTACCGAGAAGCCTCCTCCGACCGTGGCTCCGAGCCCCCTGATGACACCGACCACGTGGGCGGCGAGCCGTTCGTCATCTGGGCCGCCGGGCGAGCGCGACGGGTATTCGGCGGCGAGCTGCTTGGTTTCGGCGAGCGCCTGGGCGCCGTCGAATGCGTCCGGCGCAAGCGTCGAGGTCAACGGCGCGGGCCGGGCGGTCAGCGAGAAAGCCGCTATCGCCAAGACCACCGCGAAGGGAGCGAAAGCCGCACGGTAGAGGGCTGCGTTGAGCATGCTCGCCGAAAGACAGTATCGTCCGCGCGTGCTCCAGCCCGTGGCCGTGGGAAACAAGACGCTCGCCGACTACACGCACATCTGCGGGCGCGAGCTGATCGAGGAGATCAGGGAGCTGGCCGAGCCGCTGAAGGGCCAGCGCGTCGTACACATCTCTGCGACCGCGTTCGGCGGGGGCGTCTCGGAGATCTTGTACACGCTGGTGCCCTTGATGAAGGACGTCGGCTTGGACTGCGAGTGGCAGGTGATCTACGGTCGCGAGGAGTTCTTCAACGCGACCAAGCTGATGCACAACGCGCTCCAGGGCAATCCCCAGGACCTGAGCGACGAGCAGTGGGAGATCTGGCGGCGGTACAACGAGATCAACGCTCGCGAGCTGTCCGACGGCTGGGACGTGTGCATCGTGCACGACCCGCAGCCGGCCGCGCTCGCGTCGCTCGTCCCCGATAAATCGCGCCGGTGGGTGTGGCGCTGCCACATCGACCTGTCGACGCCGAACGCTTTGACGCTTGGGCGTCTGCTTCCGTATCTGGAGCCGTATCCGGCGATGGTGTTCCACATGCCGAACTACGTGCCGGCGGGAATGGACGGACGCGCACACATCGTCCCGCCCGCGATCGATCCGCTGGCCCCGAAGAACATGGCGTTCTC
>DATJWI010000188.1:0-11919 GCA_035501375.1 Solirubrobacteraceae bacterium | reverse complement strand
CCGGTCTGCTCGGCGCCGCCCGGTCTGCTCGGCGCCGTCCGGTCTGCTCGGCGCCGCCCGGTCTGCTCGGCGCCGTCCGGTCTGCTCGGCGCCGTCCGGTCCGCTCGGCGCCGTCCGGTCCGCTCGGCGCCGTCCGGCCCGGCCGGGCTCCGTCCGGACCACTCGGGCTTCGTCCGTTCGGCCATCGTTGGTAGGCTGCGCGGCGATGCTTGCGGCAGTGCTCGCCACCAGTTACGCGTTCACGAAGACCTTCGGCCTACTGGTCGTCTTCTTGGGCATAGGCCTGCTCGTGAACGTGATCATCTTGTATATCGCCTTTCAGGTCAGGGGCGAGCGCCAGCAGAACCGGGCGGACCTGACCGCGCCGGACCGCACGCGCTCGGTCTGAAGCCAATCGCTAGGGCGAACGGGTTCCTGCCCGCAGGGCCTCCTCGGCGTGGGCGGCTTCGCGAGCGCGGCGGTACTCGTTGACGACGATCTCGGTCAGCTCTTCGACGGAGGTCTCGGCGGTGGGCTTGTCCAAGGCGATGACGCCGTCCTGGATCATTGCCACCCGGTCGCAGGTCGCCAGGACGTGAACGTAGTTGTGGAGGACCATGACGATCGAGACCTTGGCTTCTTCCTTGAGCCTCTGGATCAGGTCGAGGATCATGCCGCCCTCTTTGGCGCCCATCGCGGCGAGGGGCTCGTCGAGGAGCAGGATGTCAGCGTCGGAGTTGACGGTCCTGGCGACCGCGATCGCCTGGCGCTGGCCACCGGAGAGGCGCGCCACGGCGACGTCGATCCTCGGGATGTTGATGCCGATCTCGTTCAGGGCGACCCTGGCCTCGCGCTTCATCTGGCGGTTGGCGAGGAGCGGCAGCGGACGGTGGACGCGCTCGCGCCTCAGGAACAGGTTGTGGTAGACGGACAGTTCGTCGATCAGGGCCAGGTCCTGGTAGACGGTCTCGATGCCGTGGGCCCTTGCGTCGTCGACGCTTTTCGGTTCGTAGGACTCGCCCCGCAGGAACATCTGGCCGGAGTCCTGCTTCTGGAAGCCGCAGATGATCTTGATGAGGGTCGACTTGCCGGCCCCGTTGTCGCCGAGCAGGCCCAGGACCTCGCCCTTGCGCAGGTGCAGGTTGACGTCCCTAAGGGCGGTGACCGGGCCGAAGCGCTTGGCGATGTGCTCGACGCGCAGGACGTCGTCCGGCGCGGACACGGGCGCCACGACCGGCTCGACCGGGAGTGCGGGGGGCCGGTCAGCCACCGCCGTGGCCTATCCGGACGCGTCGCACGTAGATGTTGACCGTCATCGCGATCAGGATCGCCAAGCCGGTGTAGAACAAGAGGTAGTCGGCGTTGACGCCCTGCAGGACCAGGCCCTCCTTGAGGATCCCCAGGAAGAGCGCCCCGATCAGGGCGCCGACGACGGTCCCGGAGCCTCCCGTGAGAAGCGTGCCGCCGATCACGCCGGCCGCGACCGCGAGGAACAGGATTTCGTTGGCGCCTGCGGGATCGGGCTGGACCGTGCCCGAGCGCACCGCCTCGAAGATCCCGACCAAACCGGCGGTGACGCTGCAGAGGATGAAGTTCCTGATCGTCACGAGCTTGACCCGGACGCCGGCCTCGGCGGCGCCGAGCTTGTTGGAGCCGATCGCCACCGTGTACAGGCCCCAACGCGTGAACGTGAGCACGACCTGCAGGACGACGATGATCGCGAGCGCCCAGATCAGCTCGGAGTAGGTGCCGCCGCCGAAGATCTCGGCAAACGTGTTCAGGTGGCCGGCGCTCCCTATTACGGCCCCGGGCGTGCCGGGCGTGGTGACGGGCGTGCCGTGAGAGATGATCAGCGCCAAGCCCTCGAACGTGAAGAGCATCGCGAGGGTCGCGACGAACGAGTTGATGCCGATCACGGCCACGAAGAAACCGTTGGCGAAGCCGACCGCCATGCAGCAGATCAGCGCCATGATCACGCTCGGCACGAGCGGGATGCCGGCGGTGTTGAGCTTGTAGAAAAGGAACGGCGCGAACAGGTACATGGCGCCGATCGAGAGGTCGATCTCGCCGAGGATCATCACGAAGACCTCGCCTGCCGCCATGATCGCGAACGGAGCGAAGTAGGGCAGCAAGGTCTTGAAGCTGGCGGCTGTAAAGAAGCTTTCGGTGTTGACCGTGAAGTAGACGGCCGTGATCAGGGTCACGACGATGATCGAGCCCTCGCGCAAAGCGAGAGCCCGATCGAGCGTGGCCCTGCCGAAGCGTGCGGCGAGCCCCCGGCTCTTGGGCGCCGGAGGCTCGGCCGCGGGGGCGGGCGTCGGAGAGGGGGCCGCTCCGGCCACGCCCGCCATCTGCGTCGCTCAGGCGACCGTGCCGGCCGGGATCGGTACGACCTTCGGTTCGGTCGAAGTGCCCTCGTAGCGGGTCTTCGATTCGACATACGGCTTGACGGTTTCTTTGTTTAGGAACTTCAGGCCGGTGTCGGTTTCGGTGATGCCCGAGAGCGTGCCGGAGACCTGCCAGAAGAACAGCTGCAGGACCGGGATGAAGCCCTGCTGGTAGGGCTGCTGGTCGATCGTGAATTCGATGTTCCCTTCGCGCAGCAGTTTCTGGGTGTTTTCGGTCAAGTCGAAGCCGCCCGCGTGGATGCCTTTGGCGGCGAGACCGTACTTCTGCATCACTTTCGCGAGCGATTCGGTGGAACCGCCGTCGACCGCGTACATCCCCTTGGTGCTCTGATGGCCGATCCAGTAGGCGTCGATTGTCGAGAGCTCGCCCGGCACCGCTGCGCCGGTCGCGACGGTGTGGATTTTGATCGGCTTGCCCGACGCTTTGATCGCCGCTTCGGCGCCTTCGATGCGCGGCTGCAGGTTGGCCGATCCGGGCGTGGCGATGAACAGCGCGACATCGCCGGAAGGCACTGCTTCGACGATCCGTTCGCCCATCTTTTCACCGGCCAGTTTCAGGTCCTGGCCGATGTATGACAGACGCGGGTTGGTTGGCGCGTCGGCGTTGTAGGCGACGACCGGTATGCCCGCCTTCAGGGCCGCTTCCACCGGCGCGTTGAACGCGTGGAGGTCGATCAAAGCCACCGCGATCCCGTCGGCTTTGGAGGCGACGGCGGTGTTGAGGGCGTTGATCATCTGGTTGACGTTCGACGATTCCGAGCCCGTCCACTCATATGAGCAACCGAGCAGTTTGCAGGCGTCCTGGATGCCGTACTGGGTCGGGGTGAAGAACGGGTTGGTGGTGACATGGTTTACGAACACGAATTTGTATTCGGGGTGAGAGCCGAACACGGTGTTCGAGTTGGAGCTGCTCGAGGCGCTGGACCCGCACGCCGCGAGGATCGTGCTGACCGATCCCGCCGCCACGCCCGTCAAGGCGGTGCGTCTCAGGAATGCTCTGCGGTCGAAACCGGGGCTCCCGGGGAGGGCGGGGTTCCTGATCCCATCCTGCACGCGATCGGCGTGCCCGAGTCGCTCAAGGGCCTCACGGGCCCGGTCGGTGTCTGACGTCGAGGACGACATCTACGCCTCCTTTTTTGGCTCTTCTGGGAGACGCCGGAAGGCCGACGTCAGCCATCTTTTGTTCCCCGATCTACGATCCCGCTAACCGTTCTGTCAGTCAAGAGCGATTCCGCCGGTAAACCCGCGATTCTCGTGCGGCTAACTACGCATGTCAGACAGCCAGC
Source organism: Solirubrobacteraceae bacterium (assembly GCA_035501375.1). Taxonomy (GTDB): domain Bacteria; phylum Actinomycetota; class Thermoleophilia; order Solirubrobacterales; family Solirubrobacteraceae; genus Palsa-744. The sequence goes on along the minus strand of DATJWI010000188.1, from coordinate 8,246 downwards.
CACAACAGCACGCCAGTCGAACCAGCCCAACCGAGACCTGCGGGCCGATTTCGCTGACAAGACACGTCAAAGACGACGGCCGCGCCTTGATCCTCTACAAAAGAGCCCCGGCGGCAGAGACCGGCGGGGAGGAGTTGAGGGAAGAAGACCCGAGGCCTCGGCGATGACGAAAGCGTCGTGGATCGGCAAGGCGCGCGACGGCCCGGCCACGGCGGCGATCGGGCGCGGGCGTACAGGCGGGGAGGGAGCGCGGCGGTGAGCGACCGAACCGAGAGACGCTCGCTACGCTCGCATCCCCGAACCGGCCAGCGCTTCAACGAGCTGCGCGGCGAGGAGGTCGTCTATGCGGTCGACCGCCAGGAGCGCACGTTTTTGCCGCCGGCCGAGCACTGCCCGCTGTGCCCGACCAGGCCGGGCGGCGAGCCGACCGAGATTGCGGCGCCGGCTTTCGAGATCGCGGTGTTCGAGAACAGGTTCCCGGCCTTCGAGGCCCCGCACGGCGCGGCCGAGGTGGTGGTTTATACCGACGCCCACGAAGGCTCGTTCGGCACGCTCGCGCAGGAGCGAGCCCGGGCTTTGATGTGGGTCTGGAGGCACCGCTACGAGGAGCTGGGCGCAAGGCCGGACGTCGAGTACGTCTACATCTTCGAGAACAGAGGCGTCGAGGTCGGCGTGACGTTGCACCACCCGCATGGCCAGATCTACGCGTACCCGTTCCTGCCGCCGGTGCCGAAGCTGGAGCTGACGGCCGACGCCAGGCTGGGCGGGTGCGCGCCGTGCGAGCTCTTGAAGCGCGAGCTGGACGACGGGCGGCGCGTGGTGTACGAGAACAAAGAGGTCGTCGTATATGTGCCTTGGGCGGCGCGTTGGGCCTACGAAGCACACGTGGTCCTGAGGGCGCACCGGACTTCGCTGGTGGAGTGCGAAGCGGCCGAGCTGAACGCGCTGGCGGAGGCCCTGCAGCGGCTCGTGCGCGGCTACGACGGCCTGTTCGAGCGGCCGTTTCCGTACGTGATGGCGGTCCACCAGGCGCCGACTGGCGGCGAGGGGGTCGGCGGCGGCCACCTGCACGTCGAGTTCTATCCGCCTCTGAGGACGGCCGCGAAGCTGAAGTATCTGGCCGGCTCAGAGCAGGGCGCGGGCACGTTCATCAGCGACACGCTCCCCGAGGAGTCGGCCGCTTCGCTGCGGGCGGCGATCGCAGATGCCCGCTAGACGAGACCGCGAGCCTTGGCGGGGGGCGCCGTCGGTAATGGAGTCTTCCGAAATGGAGGGCCCGCCCGCACGCGTGCCCGCGCGCGCGAGTGGCCCAAAAGAGAACGACACGCACACGGCCACGGACGCCGGCACGGAAGACCCAAAACCGGAGGAGCCGCGTGCGCGTACGTACGCGCACGCGAGCACCCCAAAAAAGAACAGCCCTACACCACCAGACCGCGTCTGGGCGAAGGCGCCCGGCCGGGTCTGTTTGATCGGCGAGCACACCGACTACAACGAAGGCTTGGCCTTGGCCTTCGCGATCGCCGAGTCGGTCACGGTCGAGGCCAGGCGCCTTCAGCCGGGCCCCGAAGGCGAAGAGCTGGTCCAGGCGCTGGCGTCCGACTTCGGCGAAGAAGACGAGTTCGTTCTGGCCGACCCGCCGGCCGCCAAAGGCTGGCGGGCGTTCGTGAGGGGCATGGTGGCCGAGCTGGCCCAGGCCGGCCTGAAGCCCGTCGGCGCGAGCCTTCGGATCGAGGGCGGCGTGCCGCGCGGCGCGGGCCTGTCCTCGTCGGCGGCCCTGGAGGTCGCCCTGGCGCTGGCGCTGCTGGCGCTCGCCGGCCTAGAGAACGAGATCGGCAAGACCGACCTGGCCAGGCTGTGCTCGAAGGTCGAGAACGAGTGGGCCGGCGCCAGGACAGGCCTGCTCGACCAGCTGGCATCGCTCTACGGAGAGCCCGAGCACGCGCTCCTGATCGACTTCGAGGCCATCGGCGTCGAGCCGGTGCCGCTGCGCTTGAAAGGCTGGCGCGTGGTCGTCTACGACACGGGCGAGCGGCGCGAGAACGCGAGTTCCGGCTACAACCAGCGGCGCGCCGAGTGCGCCGAGGCGTGCCGCCTGCTGGGCGTAAGCTCGCTGAGAGAGGCCTCTCCGGAGCAGGTCGGGCGGCTGCCTGAGCCGTTGCGTGGGCGCGCGGTCCACGTGCTCGGCGATAACGAACGAGTGGAGCGCGCAGTGGGAGCCCTCCGGGCCGAGGACATGCCGGCCCTGGCGGAGTTGCTGAACGAGTCGCACCGCAGCTTGCGCGACCGCATGGCGATCTCGACGCCGACGGTCGACGCGGCGGTGGCCAGGATGCGCGAAGCAGGCGCCGCGGGCGCGCGCATCATGGGCGGCGGCTTCGGCGGCAGCGTCCTTGCATTGCTGCCCCCGGGCGTGGCCGTGCCGCCCGGCGCGCGCGAGGTACGCCCGTGCGGCGGTGCCCAGATCATGCGAGCGAAGCGGTAGTGTCAGACGCCGGATGAGTGGAGCACAAGACCAGAGCAAGCCTTTCGTGGCGATTGTCACCGGGGCCTCCAGCGGCATTGGCGAAGCGACCGCCAGGCGGTTGGCGAAGGAGCCGAACACAGCGCTGGTCCTCGTCGCCAGGCGCGGCGAGCGACTGCGCGACTTGGCGATCCAGCTCGGCGAGGAGCGCACCACTTGGATCGATGTCGATCTTCTGGACGAGGATGCTCCCAAACGGATCGAGGAGCACGTCCGAAGCCGGTACGCGAGGCTCGACCTGCTCGTCAACAACGCCGGCGCCGCCTGGCGCAAGCCGTTTGGGGAGGGCGGCTACGAGAACGTGAAGCGCACGATGGCGATCAACTTCGACGCCCAGGTCCGGCTCACGGAGGCCCTGCTGCCGCTGCTGCGGGCTTCGGCCCCGTCCGCGATCGTCAACGTGGCCTCGACCGCCGCCAGGGTCACGCGCAAGGGCACCGGCGCTTACAGCGCCTCCAAGGCGGCTCTGGCCTCGTGGTCGGACGCGCTCTGGATGGAGGAGCTCCCCAACGGCGTCCACGTCGGCCTGGTCCTGCCCGGCTTCATCTCGACCGAGGGCTTCCCGCAGGCCGAGCTGACGGCCAAGCCTTGGACGAGGTGGGCGGTCTCCACGCCCGAGCAGGGCGCCGAGGCGATCTTCCAGGCCGGCGTCGGCCGCAAGGCCGAGCGCTACGTGCCCCGCGGCTATGGCCTGGCCGCCGCCATCAGGGTCCTTGCGCCGGGCCTCGTCAGGCGCGCGATGGGCGGCAAGACCGCCCAGGCGATGACGACCACGACCGCCGCCGACGTCGCCGACCGCGCGCCGACGCAGGCCGGCACTTAGAAGGGGGCCGCCTCCCCGGGCGTCCGCGCGCCCGGGCGCCGACATTGGCCGGGCGCCGACACCGGCCTGGAGCCGACATTGACCTGGAGCCGACACCGGCCGGGCGCCGACATCGGCCTATTTTTTGGACGGCCCGCGTGCGTGCGTGCGCGCGCGCGCACGCGCGCGCGCGCGCGCCCCTCAGCGTTCGTAGACCGCCAAGAAGTCGCGGTCGTCCGGTCCCAGGTAGCGCGTGTCGGGGCGTTCCATGCCGCTGAGCAAGTTGTTCGGATCGCCGGCGCCCGGTTCGCCGTAGGTGATGAAGCTGACCCAGTACGAGTTTATGTCCAGCTCCATCGCCCTCACGGCGCCAGCCCGGATCAGGGCTTTGGCCAGACTCGAGACCGTCTGGTCTTCGCCGGCCGCATAGATCAGGTCGCCGCGGCTGTCGACGCCGATCCCAGAGCGCCACACGAGCACCGCGTTTTCGACCGTCGCGCCCCATTCGGAGGTGTTGGCGATGTTCGGGTTAGGCTTGCCTTCGTCGACGATCAAAGGCAGGTTCTGGCGCGCGAACGAAACGCCGGGCGGGGCTTTGGCGCCGTACCTCCAATCGATCACGTCGACCCTGCCGTCGCTGTAGCCGACGAGCGTGCCCTGGCCGTCGACCATCGGCGCGTAGGCGCTGCCGTGCAGGACGAACCCGCCGTGGGAGTCGCTCAGCTTGAAGCCGCTGTTGAACGTGGCCAGCAGTCGCGGCCGGTGCGCGACCGGCACCTCCATCGGCCCGCGCGGCAGTTCGACCGAAGGCTCCAGGCGCCCAGGGTCGAGCGTCAGTTCTACTCGTTTGGCATCGATCCAGGCCAGGCCGGCGACGACCCTCGGGTATTCGGGCTGATCGCGAACGGTCGTGACCAGCACCGGCGGGTCGGCCCGAAAGCTGGCCCTGGTGGCGTGCCAGACGCCCTCTCCGGGCAGCGCCGGTTTCAGCAGGGCAGGCACGCGCGGCGGCCGATATTCGACCTGAACGGGAGCCCCACCCACGCCGCCGGCCGCGCTCGCCCCGCCCGCGCCGCCGCCTCCACTCGCCGCGCCCGCTCCGCCGGCAGCACCCGCCCCAGCCGCGCCGCCGTCTCCACTCGCCGCGACCGCCCCGCCGACGTGCGGCAGGGACCGCAACGTCGGGCCGCCCTTGCTGGGCGCCGTGAACGTGTAGTAGATCGACTCGACCTTGGCCACGAGCCCGGCCGCCCCGTTGTCGCGCAACCACTCGACCGTTCTGATCCCGAGAGCCGAATTGGACGGCTGGCTCATCGCGCGGCCGTAAGAGACCAGGACGAAGATCAGCGCCACCGTCGCGGCGACCAGCGCGATCCGGCGCAAACGCGTGGCTGGGCCTGGAGCGTAAGACGTCGCGCTCGTCCTCTGAGATGGCACACCAGACGTCAGGTTCGTCGCTGGACGTGAGACACGAGACATCGCGTCGACTGTAACGCGGCCCCCTCGGAGGCGAGCCGAGAGGGACCCTTGATTAACAGATTCTCACGTGAGCGCTGGCCTTCCGTGTGGAATCCTTGCCCTACGTACTCCCGGTTCACATTTATCGTTTCTTTAACTGATTCGATCCCAAAGGAATTAACCGATTCAGACGACCGAGTCAGCCGCAGGAGAGGGATATGTCTCGCTGGGCGCGGCGCCGGCCGGGACGCTCCACGCCGGCCCGACCCTGGAAAGTGAAGGGCTCGAGGCCAGGCCAAGCCCGACGCGGAGCGGAACGCCCGAGGCCCGAAACGCCCAGACGAAGGACGAAGCGCTCGACGTCCGCGACTTCGCGGCGACGCTGCTGCGCGCGTCCAGGCCCAGGCAATGGACCAAGAACCTGCTGGTGCTCGCCGCCCCCTGCGCCGCCGGGGCAATCGACCGGCCGCTCGTGGCCTTCCAGGTGGCGAGCGCCTTCGTCATGATGTGCCTGCTCTCGAGCGCGACCTATCTGTTCAACGACGTACGCGACCGCGAGCAGGATCGCTTGCATCCGCAAAAGCGCCTGCGACCGGTCGCCGCCGGCGAGTGCTCGCCGCGCGCCGCATTGGGCGCCGCCGCGGTCTTTGCCTGCGCGGGCCTGGCTTTGGGCGCCGCGATCAGGCCCGAGCTGGCCGCCGTCGGAGGCTGCTACCTGGCGCTGACCGGCGCCTACTCCGTGTGGCTGAGACACGTCGTCGTGCTCGACATCCTGGCGATCGCGGCCGGCTTCGTGCTGCGCGCGGTGGCGGGCGGCGTGGCGAGCGACATCTACTTGTCGCGCTGGTTCGTCATCGTTACTGGATGCTGCGCCATCTTCTTGGTCGCCGCCAAGCGCTATGCCGAGCTGCGCGAGCACGCCGGCCCGGACGCGTCAGCGGCCTCCCCCGCGCCCGATTCGAAGGCGCCGTCGGCCCCAGGTCGGGCGACCCTGCGGCGGTACTCGCTCGGCCACCTGCGCCTGGTCCTGCTGGCAGCGGCGGCCATCGCGGTCGTCGCCTACACCGGATGGGCGTTCACGAGGCCTGCCCACGTCCTCTGGTACGGCCTGTCGATCGTCCCGCTCCTGCTGTGGCTCGGCCGCTACGCGAACCTGGTCGGGACCGGCGCCGGGCAGGCGCCGGAGGAGCTGATCCTGAGGGACCGCGTCCTGCTTGGGCTGGGCGCCGCTTGGAGCGTGCTGTTCCTCGGAGGCATCTATGTCGGCGGCTGAGGTGTCCAGCACGGCGCCCGACACATCTCCGTCGGCCGCTAAAGCGCCGATCTCGGCGGTTGAGGCCCGGTCGGCGACTCGGACGGTCGAGCCGATGACGCCTGCCGAGCCCGCGGCGCGCACGGCGCCGACGACCGGCGAAAGGGTGCTGTACGGCTGGGGCCGGACCGGGGGCAGGCGCTGCCAGGTGATCGAGGCGCGCGACGCCGACGACGTCCTTCAGGTGCTCGCCTCTACGTCGGCGTCTTTGGTGGGAGCGATCGCGAGGGGCGCCGGGCGCAGCTACGGCGACGCCGCCCAGAACGCGGGCGGCATCGTGCTGGACACGAACGGCCTCGACCGGGTCCTCTCGATCGACTACGAGCGCCGGCTCGTCACGGCCCAAGCCGGAGCGAGCATCGCCGAGCTGATGTCCGCACTGGCGCCATATGGCCTGACCCTGCCGGTGGTGCCCGGCACCAGGCACGTGACGCTGGCGGGGGCGATCGCGAGCGACGTGCACGGCAAGAACCACCACCGTGACGGCGCCTTCGCGAAGCACGTGCAGACGATCTGGCTGTGCACGCCCGCGCAGGGCCAGGTCGAGGTCTCTGCCGAGCAGGACAAAGACCTGTTCTATGCGACGCTCGGGGGCATGGGCCTGACGGGAGTGATCGTGCAGGCGACCCTGCGCGCCGAGCCTCTGGCCTCGCCTTTGGTGACGGCCGACATCGACCGCACCGGCTCGCTGAGCGAGACGCTCGAAGCGATGGCCGGCCCCGAACGCCAACGCTACTCGGTGGCCTGGCTCGACCTGTTGGCTAGCGGTCCGGGGTTCGGGCGCGGGGTCATCAGCCGCGCCGACCCGCTCGCGGCGGAGGGACCGAACGACGGTGCGGGCCGCGAGGCGCGAGACCGGCGCGCGCGGGGTGAACGGCCGCCGGGCGGACGGGCGCGGGGGGAGTCCGCGTACCCTGGGATCCTCTCGAAGCGCCCGTACCTGGAGGTGCCCGAGCGGGTTCCGGCGGGTCTGCTGAGACCGGGAGGAGTGCGCGCGTTCAACGCCTCGCGCTGGCGCGCCGCGCCGCGGCGGGCGCGGGGGCGAAAGCTGTCGATGGTGCCTTACTTCTTCCCGTTGGACGCGGTCTCCGAATGGAGCAGGCTGTACGGGCGGGGCGGCCTGATCCAGTATCAGCTGGCGATCCCGGCCGGCCAGGAGGCCGCTTTGGAACGCTGCTTCGAGCTGATCGCGAAGCGCCGGCTACCGGTGTACCTGGCGGTGTTCAAGCGCTTCGGCGCGGCCTCCGGCGGGCCTTTGTCATTTCCGATCGAAGGCTGGACCTTGGCGATCGACCTGCCGGCGATGGCGGGCGGGCTGGAAGTGGCATTGGATGAGCTGGACCGACTGGTCGCCGGTTGTGGCGGACGCGTGTACCTCGCCAAGGATTCGCGTCTGAGGCCTGAGTTGCTGGCTGCGATGTATCCCGAGCTGAAGCGTTTCGAGGAGCTGCGAGCCGAAGTGGATCCGGACGGGGTCCTGCGCTCGGACCTGGGCGCGCGCCTGGGGCTTTGCTTGGGCAGCGCGATGGGCGCCGGAGCGAGCCAAGGGCGAACGCTCGCCGCCAGCGGCGCCCTGAGCGGCGCCGTGAGCGGCGCCGTCGCGGACACGTCCCCGCGGGCACGTACCCTGGGCGCCGTCGAGACCGCGAAGACAGGGACGGAGGCGATCGCAAAGCGCGTGCTGCTGCTGGGCGGGACCTCGGAGATCGGCCTGGAGATCGTCAGGGCCCTGGCTGGCAGAGGGCCATGCGCGGTCGCGCTTGCTGGACGCGATCCGCTCGCGCTGAAGGCCGCCGCTGAGCGGCTGCGCTCGGAGGGATGTGGCCGGGTGAGCACGCTGAGCCTCGACGCGCTCGACACCGACAGCCACGAGCAGATCGTCGCCAAGGCGTTCGGCGAGCTCGGCGGCGTCGACGTCGCGATCCTCGCGGTCGGCGTGCTCGGCAGGCGCGAGGGCCTGCCGAGCGACGCATCCGAAGCGCTGGCCACGTTGCAGACCAACCTGGTAGGCGCCGGCTCGCTGCTGATCGCGACCGCTGGGCACATGCGCGAGCAGGGCTCAGGGGCGATCGTGGTGCTCTCGTCGGTGGCCGCCGAGCGGCCACGCCGCGCGGGCGCCGTCTATGGCGCCTCCAAGGCCGGCCTCGACG
>DATJWI010000187.1:0-5920 GCA_035501375.1 Solirubrobacteraceae bacterium | reverse complement strand
GCGGTTCCTCCTCTAACTCTTCCGGCGAAAACGAAGTGTCCGCGGGCCAGCCTGTCAAGATCGGCTACCTGGCGTCGTTGACCGGCTTCTGTTCGACCTTTTCCCAGGAATACGTCAAAGGCGCCGACCTGGCGGTAAAGCAGATCAACGAAGCGGGCGGAGTCGACGGCCACAAGCTCGAACTGATCGTGCGCGACGACAAGGCAACGCCCAGCGTCGGCGTCAGTCAGGCGCGCGACCTGGTGCTCTCGAGCCACGTCAAATATCTGGCGGGCACCTGCTCTTCGGCGGTCGGCAAAAGCGTGACCCAGCTGGTGGCCAATCCGAGCCACGTCATCTACGTGCTTGGCGTCGCCGACCCGAACGTGTTCGCGGGCGGCCCCGAAATCTATGCCTTCAACACGATCCCGACCGCCACGATCGAGGGTCGCAACGCGGCCGCCTACATGAAGGAACACCCCGAATGGAAGCGGATAGCGGTGATCAGCGAGGATTACAGCTACGGCTACCAGGTGACCGCCGCGTTCAAAAAGGCGATGGAAGGATCGGGTCAGCAGATCGTCAGCCAGGACTACGTGCCCTCGGGCGGCACCGACTACACGCCGTACATCCAGAAGATCAATTCAGAGCACCCGGACGCGATCTACTCGACTGTGATCACCGAAGACACGATCACGCTCGTCAAGCAGGGCCTGCCGCTCGGCTTCTTCAACACCAACGTGCTGGGCCTGATGGATTACGGCACGATCGCCTTCGTCCCGAAGCTACCGACCGGTATACAGGGTTACACCTACTACCCGTCGGCGGCCATCTATCACACGCCTTTCGCCCACGACATCGAATCGTTGGGCAGTGCGGTGGCCAACGGCGGCGCCGCCGGGGACGCGTTCAACCAGATCCAGATCATCGCCCAGGGGATCGCCAAAGCGAAGTCGACCGATCCGACGAAGGTCAGGGACGCGCTCGGCGAAGCCGAAGTCCAGACCGTCCAGGGAAATGTCAAGATCCACGCCTGCAACCACGGGATCGCGATGCCGATCGCGATGGGCACGGTCGTGGGGCCGACCAAGGCGATGCCCTTCCCGCACTTCGAACCTTTGCGCCTGGTCGGTACCGAAAAATACTTCGAATGCTGATCGCCCCAAAGCCCTCGGCTCCGGCGCAGGCCAGCCCCGGGCCGGTCGTCCGTTACGCGTGCGGGCGCTCCTAAAGGACGGCGTCCGGGCGCCGCGATCGGTCGATGAGCTTCGTCACGTTCGTCGACCAGCTGTTCGCCGGTCTCAGCCTTGCCTTCGTCCTGTTCTTTAGCGCCGCCGGCCTGAACCTGGTGTGGGGTGTGCTCGGGGTCATGAACTTCGCGGCCGGATCCGTGTACATGCTCGGCGCCTACCTGACGACCTCGGCGATCGCCAGGCTCGGCGCCTCGGCGCTGGGCTGGACCGCCGCCCTGATCCTCGTGCCCCTGGCCGTGGCTGGGCTCGGGGCGATCGCCGAGATCGCGCTGCTGCGCCGGACATACAGGCAGCAGGACGAGAACCGGCAGTTCATGCTGACGCTCGCGCTCAGCTATCTGATCGCCGGGATGGTCGTGCTCGTATATGGCACCCATTTCAGGACGGTCTCGCTGCCGGCCGGCCTGTCCGGGACGTGGACGATCCTGGGCGCTCAGATCGAGCAGTACACGGTCCTGACGATCGTGCTCGGCCTGGCCGTCACCGTGGCGATCTGGCTCGGCCTGTACCGCACGCGCGCGGGCCTTCTGACGCGGGCGGCCGTCGACGACCGCGAGATGCTGAGCGTATTGGGGGTGAACGTCAACAGGCTCTACTCGGCCGTGTTCGCTTTCGGGATCGCCTTGGGCGCTTTGGGTGGGGTCCTGATCGCCCCCCAGAGCACGGTCTCGACGAACCTCGAAACGACGGCTCTGGTGCCGGCCTTCATCGTTGTCGTGACGGGCGGTCTCGGCAACATGACGGGCGCGCTGTTGGCGGCCCTGGCGATCGGGATCGCGCAGTCGTTCGTGACCCTTCAGGACGCCACGTTCGCGCAGTTGACCCCTTATGCGGTGATGACGATCGTGCTGCTCGCGCGCGGGACCGGTCGGCGGTGGGTCGCCGCCTGAGCGCTCTCGGGCGCCTGCCCGGCGCCTCGCGGCACGGCCCGACCGGCGCTTGGCGGTGCGGCCCGGCCGGCGCCGTGCCCGGTGGCGGCGGCCCCGGCGCGCTCGCCGATGGTGGGCCCGCGCTGGCGCTGCTCGTGCTGGCGGCCGTCCTGCCGGCGATCGTCTCGACCGAGTACGTGCTCTTGGCCGCCTCGATCGCGGTCTCGGCGCTCGTGGCGGTCTCGTTCAACCTGCTGTTCGGCTACGCCGGCATGTTCTCGTTCGGCCAGTCACTCTTCTACGGGCTGGGGGCCTACGGGACCGTTCTCTTGATGAACGAACTGGGCGCGCCCTTCTTCGTGGCCCTCGCCGGCGGGGTCCTGGTCGCGGTCATCGCGGCCCTGGCGAGCGGTGTGGTCCTGGTCAGGGTCGAGCCGGTCGCGTTCATCATGCTCACGTTCGCGTTGGCTGCGCTGTTCGAGTTCCTGGCCGAACACACACCTTCGTTCGCGGGCGGCGACAGCGGCCTGGTCGCGCAGCTGCCGCCGGAGCTGAGCTTCGTCGCCGGCGTGAACGGTCCCTACTACGCGATCGTCGGCTGCTCGGCGCTCGTGCTGGCGGGCGTCTTCGCGTTCGTGCGTTCGCGCGGAGGCCTGATCCTGCGGGCCCTGAAGGAAGACTCGCTGCGGGCCAGGACGTTGGGGGTCGAGGTCGAGGCCCGCAAGCTGGCCGTGTTCGCGCTGGCCGCCGGTGTGGCGGGGGTGGCCGGCGGCCTGTCGGTTCTCTCCGAGCAGATCGTCTATCCGAGCGCGTTCGACTGGAAAGTCTCCGCCAACGCCCTGATCGCGACCCTGCTGGGCGGGGTCGGCCGCTTCTCGGGGCCTGTCCTCGGCGCCGTCCTGCTCGGCCTGATCGACTTCTATGTAGGCAAATTGACGACCGACACGGTTCTCGTCGAAGGCCTGGTCCTGCTGGCTGTGATCCTGCTGGCGCCCAAAGGAGTAGCCTCGTTGTGGCAGGGCCTCGGTGGCTCCAGGACAGTCCCTGGTCGGGTCTCCTAGATGGAGGCGAGTTCAGCTTTGACAGTAAAGGTTGTGCAGACAAAAGGCCGGCAATGAGTTGTCGGTAGACGCTAGTCTGCCAAATGAGAGAATGCTTCAAATGCGACTAACTGAGGGATTGCGTAAGCAGTTTGCCGCGAACCTGCGCAAACAGCGCGAACGGGTGGGGATGTCACAGGAAGCGCTCGCCGACGCGTGCAACTTGCACCGCACGGAGATCAGCCTGTTGGAGCGGTGCAAGCGCTCGCCAAGGCTGGAGACGATCGTGGTGCTGGCGCGCGCTCTGCAGCTCGAGTCACCGGCGGAACTGCTCGACGGGATTCATTGACCGAGCCGCCGGCTCTGGAGCTGAAGCGCGTCAGCAAGCGTTTTGGCGCCATCCAGGCGGTTCACCCACTCACGCTGCAGGTAGCGGAAGGCGAACGGGTAGCGGTGATCGGCCCCAACGGGGCCGGCAAGACGACCCTGTTCGCACTGATCGCCGGTGAGCTCGAGGCCGACGAAGGCGCGGTCCTGCTCGCCGGCGAGGACATCACGAACGCTACGCCACAGGCTCGTGCGCGCCTCGGTCTCGGCCGGACGTTCCAGAGCGCAAGGGTGTTTGGGGGCATGTCTGTCGCCGAGAACTACCAGCTGGCGCTGCTGGGGCCGGGACGGCGTGGGGCGCCCGGAGGGCGGGAGGGCCAGACGACCGCGCGGGCGCTGGCGGAGGTCGGTCTGGAGCGCTCCGGAGGCCGCCAGGCCGGCGAGCTGGCCCAGGGCGAGCGCAAGCGCCTGGAGCTGGCGATGGTCCTGGCGGGAGCGCCGAAGGTGCTGTTGCTGGACGAGCCGACCGCCGGGATGGGCAGGGAGGAGCGGGCGGAGATCATGGAGCTCGTGGCGGAGAGCGTCGAGCGCAGGAAGGTCACGGTCGTCTTCACAGAGCACGACATCGGCGCCGTGTTCGCCTACGCGGAGCGGATCGTGGTGCTGGACAGAGGCGAGCGGATAGCGGATGGCCCGCCCGAGCGGGTGCGCACGGACAGGCGTGTGCGCGAGGTCTACCTGGGCGGCGAGGAAGAAGAGTGAAGCTCAGAGTCGAGCGCCTGAACGCATGGTACGGCGCGGCGCGGGTTCTGTTTGACGTGGAATTCGGTGTAGAGGAGGGCGAGACGGTTGCGCTCGTCGGTCGTAACGGCGCCGGCAAGACGACCGTGCTGCGCGGCCTGACCGGGACGGGTGGGGTGCGCAGGACCGGGTCGGTGAAGGTCGACGACGTCGAGACCCTCGGCCTGGAGCCCAACGAGCTGGCCAAGCTGGGCGTCGGCCTGGTGCCCGAGGGCAGGCGCGTCTTCGGAGAGCTGACGGTGCGCGAGAATCTGGACGTCGCCGAGCGGCTGGTCGGTGTCGGCGGCGGTGCCCGGCGCGGTCGAGCCGGCGGGAACAGGTGGCCGCGGGAGCGGGTCTGGCAGGTATTTCCGATGCTCGAGCGGGTCCAGCAGACGAAGGCCAGGTGGCTGAGCGGCGGCGAGCAGCAGATCCTGACGATCGCCAGGGCTCTGGTCAGCGACCCGGACGTGTTGCTGCTGGACGAGCCCAGCGAGGGCCTGGCCCCGAAGGCTGTCGAAACACTGGTGGATCAGCTGCTGACAGTGCGGCGCAGCGGCGTGACGATCGTCCTGGCCGAGCAGCACCGAAGAATGGTCGAAGCGCTGGCTGACAAAGCTTATGCGCTCGAGCGGGGTGCGATCGTGTGGCGCGGCGAGCCGAGCGAGCTGTTCGAGCGCGGGAGACCCGGTCCATGGCCTATCGGCAGCGAGTGAGAAACGCCCCTGGTGCGTACCGTGGGACCCTGGAAGAATCGCTAGCACGGGTCGTAGCCCCCCCGGTACATGCGACCCGCCCAGGATCCGAGGCGGAACCCCTCGGTCTCGGTCCATGCCAGGCCGTTCTGTGGGGAGCGGCCAACCCCGGGCGCCAGGGCGAAGGGCATCTCGCCGGCGTCCGGGGCACTGGCAGGTCAGGCGCCTCGAGACCCGCGCCGATCTCGGCGCATGCAGATAGTCGGAAACAGTGCAACACGGGCGCGGCGGCGTTTGAAAGTATGCGGAGGCGCCTGCCTGCCAGAAGGCGACCAGCATGCCGGAAAGGCGGGCGTTCAGAGGCGGTCTCGGCCCGTGGTTGTCTGGCCGGGATGGCGGCCTCGGTCCCATGCAAGGGCCTTCCGGACGCCGCTGTGTTGGCATCGCACACGGCGTCCGCGAAGGCTGCCCGGGGGAGGCCCGCGGCGTCCCGTGACGGGCCGGTTTGACCCGGATTGCGCCGAATCGCTCACACTTCGGTCGTGCTCTTCACGCGGAGACGTCGCTCGCCGGCGGCGCATCGACACGTGCGGGGTTGAATCCAAACGAGCATCCCGGACGCGTCCGGGAGGAGGTCGGTGATCGGAATGTCGAAATTTAGCTTACTGGTATTGGCAGGGTTTGCCGTGCTGGCGGTGAGCGCCATGGTGGCAGCGTCGGCTTCGGCGGCGCCGCATTTCTATCTGTGCTACTTACATGCTGGCGGGAAATATAAAGACTCGCTTTGTAAAGAAAAAACTGGCACCGAATATGAATTAGAAAAGGCGCCCGAAGGTGTGCGGTTAAACGTTTTATCGACCGAGGTTACGAGCTATAAATTCAAAGCCGAACTGATTGGCATCAAAATTGAAATCATCTGCTCGGCCGAACACGGTGAAGGCTGGATTGAAAACCCGTCAGGTGGCGGCGCCGGGCTG
>DATJWI010000186.1:0-10682 GCA_035501375.1 Solirubrobacteraceae bacterium | reverse complement strand
GTCGCCACCCAGAGCCTTTCCAGCTCCGTTGCCCAGCTCTCGAAAGGGATCGTCGGCGACGCGACCCTGCAGTTGCTCGCGCGCGACCCGCATGGCTTCGAAGCGGGACTATTGGCACGCGTGCGCGCGATTCCGGGCGTGAAGGCCGCCGCGCCGCTTCTGGAAGCGACCGCCCAGGCGAGCGGCCCGAAGGGCCACGAATCGGCCGAGCTGGTCGGCGCCGACTCGAGTCTGGCGGGACTGGGCGGCGCGCTCGTGAAGCACACCGCGCTCAGCCCGTTCGCGAACATCGACGCGATCGCCTTGCCGTCGCCGTTGGCCCGCAAGCTCGGAGTCACGAAGTTCGGCGACGAAGCGATCTTTCAGGTCTACGGTTCGGTCGCCGAAGCACCGCTCTACGAGCAGTTGCACCAAGCCCAGATCGGGCCGTTGGTGTCCAGCCCGATCGCGGTCACATCATTGGCCTCGGCCCAGGAAATGACAGGCCTCGGCGCCCACGTCTCGCGCATCCTCGTCGAGCCAAAGCCAGGCCGCGAAGCGACGGTCCGCGCGGCGCTGGTCAGGCTCGCGGGCAGCCATCTGAACGTCGAGCCGACCAGCTATGACGAAACGCTGTTCGAGAAGGCCTCTTCGGCGACCGACCAGTCCACGACCCTGTTCGCCCTGATCAGCGCTCTGGTCGGCTTTCTGTTCGCTTTCAACGCGATGCTCCTGACGGTTCCCCAGCGCCGGCGTCTGATAGCAGAGCTACGCCGCGACGGCTACCCGCCGAGCAGCGCGATAGCGGTCCTGATGCTGGACGCGCTCGTGCTCGGCTTGCTGGCCTGCGCGCTCGGCCTGGCGCTCGGCGAGGAGCTCTCGATCCACCTGTTCAAGTCGAACCCCGGCTACCTGTCGTCGGCGTTCGCGGTCGGGAACCAGCGCGTCGTCGGCTGGCAGGCCTTCGCCGTTGCGATCGGCGGCGGCATTCTCGCAGCCTGCGTCGCCGTGCTCAGCCCGCTGCGCGAAATCCTCTCCAGACGACCACCGCCGGTCCTCGCCCCCGGCGAGCTGACAGGTCCCGGCGGTGGCGCGGCCGGCGGCTCCGGGGGAGCCCCGAGCGCCCAGGCATGGCTGACGCTCGCCGGCCTGGCCTGCCTGGGGGGCGCCGTCGCGATCCTGGAGGCCGCCCCGAAGCTGGCGGTGCTCGGCATGGTCTTCCTCGTGGCCGCCCTGCTGTTGCTGCTCCCTCTGTCGCTCGCCGGCGCGCTCGCGCTCGTGCGTCGTATCGCCCCTTCGATCGTAAGCGCCGTCCCGCACGTCGCCACGATGGAGCTCCGCGCCGGCCGCACCCGCGCCCTGGCGATCTCAGCGACCGGCGCGATCGCCGTGTTCGGCGCGGTCTCGATCCAGGCCGCCCACGGCGACCTTCTGCACGGCCTCGAAAATGCCGCCCACGACATGAACGCCGCCGCCGACGTCTGGGTTTCGCCGGCCGGCTCCTACAACCTCCTGCAGACCGCGCCGTTCCAGCCGAGCGCCCAGACCAGGCTCGGACGTCTGCCGGGCGTCAGGTCAGTGGGCCTCTATCGCGGCGGCCTGCTCGACTGGGGTGACCGGCGCATCTGGGCGATCGCGCCGCCGCGCTCCTCCGAGCCGCTGCTGCCCGCGAGCCAGATCGTCGCCGGCGACCTCCGCCAGGCCGAAGCCAGGGTCCGTGCCGGAGGCTGGGTGGCGATCTCCAGGGCGATCGCCGAAGAACACGACCTCCATGTCGGCTCCTCATTCATCTTGCAGGCGCCCGACCCGGTGCTCGTGAGGGTCGCCGCCCTGACCACGAACATCGGCTGGGCGCCCGGCGCGATCGTGATGAACGCCGACGACTATGCGCGCGCGTGGGCGAGCCCCGACGCGAGCGCTTACGACGTCCTGCTCGATCCCGGCTTCCCGGCTGCCGTCGCCGGCAAGGAGATCGCCGCCGCGCTCGGGCCGCGCTCGGGCCTGGCCACCGAAACGGCCGTCCAGCACGCGGACCGCCAGAACACGCTCAGCCGTCAGGGCTTGGCCAGGCTCACCCAGATCGCCACCCTGATCCTGATCGTCGCCATCCTGGCGATGGCGGCCGCGATGGCCAATATGGTCTGGCAGCGCCGGCCGCGCCTGGCGAAGCTCAAGCTCGAGGGCTTTCCGGCCGGAGAGCTGTGGCGCACGATCCTGTTGGAGTCGATCATCTTGGTCGGCGTCGGCTGCTTCGGCGGCGCGCTGTTCGGCCTGCTCGGTCAGCAGCTGTTGGACCGGGCCCTTGCCAACGTGATCGGCTTTCCCGTCGTCGCCTCTCTGGGCGCTCTGCCGGCGCTCGCCGGCTTCGCCCTCGTCACGCTCGCCTCGGTCCTCGTCGTCGCGCTGCCCGGGTATCTGGCGACCGGCGTCGCGCCCGCCGTGGCCCTGCAGGACTGAGGCGCCGTTGCTGGCGCTCCTGCGCGGGGGCAGCGTGTGGTGACCTGCCGCGATACATGTCTCGGTTCTGGTTGCTGCCTGCGCGTGCGTGTGCGCGCGGGCCCGCCGCGATGGCCCGCTAGCCGCGCCGCGCGCGATGGACGGGTGGGGGGCAGGGCACGGTCGTCGACGTGCTCGCGTTCGAGCCGTCCTCGAAGGCGAAGGACGCCGTAAACGGGAAGCCGCCCTTGGGGCAGCGTTCGGGCACCCCGACTCCAAGCGGTTTGAAGGGAGCCAGGCGGCCGTGCACGTGCCTGTAGTAGGTCAGGCCGGCCGGGCCGATCGTGGATTTGACTTCGACGATCGACACGTCCGGGCCGTTCGGCACGCTCGAGATCAGGGGCACGTCGGTTGCCAGCTGCGAGCCGAAGAGCCCCGAGTCCGGCAGCACTTCGCCCTGGAACACGAGCTGTGCGAAGACCGGCGTCTGGCCGTTGGCGTAGAACAGGACGACCATGTTGCCGTCGTGCGACGGGCCGACGACCGCCTGGATTTCAGGGATCTCATGGCCCGAGCCCGTGCCGAACGGGACTTCTACGATCGCACTGCCCGAGCCCACTCTCGAGTTCGGCGGACAACCCGCCGGGCCGCGAGCCTGCAGGACGGCCGGCTGGCAGATCGACAGGCCGAGCGTCGTCAGGGTGTAATTGAGGCCGGCCGGCATGTGCAAGACGACGCTCTGCAATGGCGGTGGCGCCAGCCCGGCGGTCGTCTGCAGGTGGAAGCCGAAGGCGATCGTCGTGCTCGCGCCGAGCCTGTCCGGCGAAAACGAGGCGTGCAGGCTCGCCTGCTCGACTTCGGCCAGGGCAGTGGATGTCCAGAGCAGAGCGCCGGCGAGTGTCAGAGCTGTGGCGAGGCGTCGCATCCGGCGCCTCAGGTGCTCAGGTTGCCGCTGACGTGGACGGTCGTAGCGTCGTTCGAGCGCTGGATCGTCCCGCTGAAGCGGAGGGCCGAGGCGTGGGCGCCGGCATAGGAGCCCGTCCCGCGCGAGATCGACAGCGTCCCCGAGAACGTCGCCTGGCCTCCTTCGGAGCGGTAGCTGGCGCTGCCCTGGCCCGTCAGCGAGCCGTTGCTCGGGTAGATGCTCACTTCGGCGGTCACGTGGTTCGTCGAGGTTATGTTCAGGTGGATGTAGATCGAGCCTTTGATCGTGCCCGTGGCGGTCCCCTGCTCGTCCAGACGGAAGCCGTGGTGGCCGGTCTCGTGCAGGCGCCCGGTGTCGTTCAGCGCGATCGTGCGCGCCTGCCTGGCCTTCGGCGCGGTGGCCGAGAACGCGGTGGCTGAGGTGACGGCCACCGTGAGTCCCGACGCGGCGATTGCCGCCGCCAGGCCGGCGCTCGCGATCGTGGCTCGGCGCAATCCACGGCGGCTGTTACGGACGCTGCTCTCGAGAATCCTCACTGTGCCTCTCCTCCAATGCAAATAAACGTTTGTGACCCATTTGACCCTATCCCATCGCTGGACGTCAGGTCGATTTGTTGTCTATGAGATGTCCAGCCGATGACATTCCAAAGCGGACGGCTGCCTACACATCTAAACACGCTGGCGCCTACACGTCCAAACATGCCGCCTGCCGGGGAGTTGCGCCCGCGCGACGGCGAGGGCTAGTGTGGCTCCATGTCGCTTTCGGGCTCCGAGGCCAGGCGCAAGCAGCTGACGCTCGCGGCCTGCATCCTGGGCTCTGGCATCGTCCTGCTCGACGGCACCGCCGTCAACGTCGCCCTGCCGAGCATCCAGCGCGCGCTCGGGGGCGGCCTGGCGGCGCAGCAGTGGGTCGTCAATGGCTACCTGTTGACGCTCGGCTCGCTGATCTTGGTCGGCGGCTCGCTCGGCGACGTTTTCGGCGAGCGCCGCATCTTCGCGCTCGGCGTCGCCGGCTTCGGCGCGGCCTCCTTGGCGTGCGCCGTCGCGCCCTCGATCTACGCGCTCGTGGCCGCGCGTGCCCTGCAGGGTGTCGCCGGCGCGTTGCTCGTGCCGAGCTCTTTGGCTGTGATCGTGGCCACGTTCGCGGAGTCCGAACGCGGCCCGGCGATCGGCAGCTGGACCGCGTGGGGCGGGATCGCGACCGTGCTCGGCCCGCTCGCGGGCGGCGAGCTGTTGGCGTTGGCCTCGTGGCGCTCGATTTTCTTGCTGAACCTGCCGCTGACCGTCGCGTGCGTGGCCCTGATCCTGGTCGTCGTCCCCGGCGGTGGGCGCGCGCGCGCGCGTACGGCGCCGACGGGGACCGGTTTGCCCGACGGCGAGGGATCGGGCCAAACGTTGTCCTCTGGCGGTGGGCTCGCGCGCGCGCGTACGGCGCCGACGGGGATGGGAGTGCTACCGGACGCCGCCGGAACCGGAACCGGGACCGAACGCGCCCGCCGCGTGGATCTGCCCGGGGCCGGTCTGTGCGTGCTCGGGCTGGCGGGGCCGGTGTTCGCGCTGATCGAGCAGCCGCGGCTCGGCTGGTCGAGCCCGGCGGTGTTCGTGCCGCTGCTGGCGGGCCTTGCGTTCTTCGGGGCGTTCCTGGCGTACGAGTGGCGCGGCGCTAAGGATCCGATGCTGCCGTTGGGGCTGTTCAGGAAGCGCAACTTCACGGCGGGGAACGTCGAGACGTTCGCGATGTATGCGGGCCTGGCGGTCCTGTTCTTCTTCTTGGTCCTGTTCTTGCAGCAGGTCGGCGGCTACACGCCGCTGCAGAGCGGCCTGGCGACCCTGCCGGTGACGGGTGTCATGTTCGCGCTCTCGAAACGGTTCGGCGCGCTCTCGGACCGTCACGGCCCGAGGCTGTTCATGGGCGCCGGGCCGCTCGTGGCGGCCGTCGGGCTGTTGCTGTTCCAGAGGGTCGGCGTCCATGTCGACTACGTGGCCGACGTCCTGCCGGCGCTGCTCGTATTCGCGCTGGGCCTGTCGATGACGGTCGCGCCGCTGACCGCGGCGGTGCTAGCCGGGGCCGAGCGCTCGCAGGCCGGGATCGCGTCGGCCGTCAACAACGCGGTCGCCAGGGTCGCCGGCCTGCTCGGCACGGCGGCTCTCGGAGCCGCGCTGGCGGGGGCGTTCGCGAAGTCTTTGGACGCCGACCTGGCGGGCGTCAGGCTCGGGCCGGCAGGCGAGGCGGCCGTGCGCGAAGCCAAGCGCCTGACGCTGGGCCTGCCGAATGTCTCGGGGTTGCCACCGAAACAGGCCAAAGCCCTGACGAGCGCCGCCGAGACCGCCTCGTTGCACAGCTTCCATCTCGGCCTGGCGGTCGCCGCCGTGCTCGTGGCGCTGGGGGGCGTCTGTGGCCTGATCTGGATCCGTAACCCGCAGCGGGCGGTCGAGGCGGAGGGCTGCGAGGGCGGCGTCCTGGTGGGGGCGAGCCTCGACGCCGCCGGCGTCGGTCAGGAGGTCACGATCGCCAGCGCGAACCCGTCGTAGCCCTTGGCGCCGACGGTCTGGATCGCGGTGGCTGTTACGCGCGGCTCGGCCGAGACCAGGTCGTAGAAGCTGCGCACGCCGGGGATCAGGCCGGTGGCGCCCGTGATCGGGTCGGGGCTGTCGGGGTCGAGGATCGCTCCGTCGCGGACCACGTTGTCGCCGACGATCGCGGTGCCGGGTTTTGCGAGCTTCAAAGACCACTCGAAGTAGCCCGGATAGTTCTCCTTGTCGGCGTCGATGAAGATCAGGTCGAATGGCCCGGCGCCCTCGGCGGCGAGCGCCGGGAGGGTCTCGAGCGCCGGCCCGATTCTGATGTCGACGACCTCTGCGAAGCCGGCCTTCGCGATGTTCTCGCGGGCGATCTCGGCGTGCCTTGGCTCTGACTCGAGCGTGACGATGCGCCCGCCCGCCGGTAGCGCCCGGGCCAGCCAGATCGTGGAGTAGCCGCCGAGCGTGCCCAGCTCGAGGATCTTGGCGGCGCCATGCAAGCGCGCGAGCAGCTCCAGGAACTTGCCCTGGCTGGGCGTCACCGCGATCGGCGGCAGCCCGGCGGCGTCGCTGGCCTGGATCGCGAAGTCCAGTTCGCCCGCCTCCGGCACGAGCCGCTCGGCGATGTAGTCGTCCACCTCGCCCCAGCGCGGCTCGACTCTGAGCTGTCGTCTGCCAGACGTCATCGAGGCCGCCACGCTATCCGATGCGGGGCACGGTGTGTGCCGCGTGCATGACGCGTCTGGGGCCGCTCGGGCTCGCGCAAGTCGGGGGCGCACGAAACCCAAGAGACGCTAGGACTCGGCGTAAGCCCGCATCGCTTCAATCACCGGCCCGAGCCGCCGGCCCCGTGCCGTCAGCCGGTACTCGACGGTCGGCGGGCTGGTCGGCAAGACGACACGCTCGATCAGGCCGGCGGCCTCGAGGTCGCGCAGGCGCTCGGAGAGCATCCTGGGGGAGATGCCGGCGACGGCGTCCGCGAATTCGTTGAAGCGAAGGGCGCCGGAGACCGCGGCGTAGATGATCGACAGCTGCCAGCGCCGCTCCAGCAGGCTCGCGGTTTCGCGGACCTCGACCGGAACGGGCTGGCAGCGCCGGGTGCCTGGGTGTCGTCCCATCAGGGCGGTCCTTTGCTCAGCGTCCGCTGGCGGCCACGCCCCCGGAGGGGGCGGTGCTCTCGCCGGCGCCCGTCGCGGCGGCGGCCACGCCCGCGCCCGCGGTGGCCTTCTTGTTGCCGCCGGAGCTCTTCTTGCGCGGGGATGGCTTGGCGCGGGCGGGCTCGAGGGCGTGGTCGAGCACCTCGTCGATCGTCATCACCGGATGGAAGGCCATCTGTTCGCGGACCTCCTCGGGGATGTCGTCGAGATCGCCGCGGTTGCGCTCGGGCAGGATCACGTCGGTCAGGCCAGCCGCGTGGGCGGCCAAAGCCTTCTGCTTGAGCCCGCCGATCGGCAGGACCCGGCCCTGCAGGGTGACCTCGCCGGTCATGCCGACGGTGTGCTTGACGGGCCGGCCGCTCAGCAGGGAGGCCAGGGCCGTGACCATCGTGACGCCCGCAGACGGGCCGTCCTTCGGGATCGCCCCGGCGGGTACGTGGACGTGGAACTCTTTGCCTTCGAACGCGTCCTCGGGGATACCCAGCTCCTCGGCGTGGCCGCGCACGTATGAGAGCGCGATCCGGGCAGACTCCTTCATGACGTCGCCGAGCTGGCCGGTCAGGACCAGGCCCGAGCCCGAGCCCGAGCCGCCGGTCTTCATCGCGGTCGCCTCGACGAACAGGACGTCGCCGCCCGTGCCGGTCACCGCCAGGCCGGTCGCCACGCCGGGCGTGGCCGTGCGCGAGGCCGACTCCTGGAAGTACTTCTGCCTGCCGAGCGCATCGCGCACGGCGTCCAGGTCGATCGTGATGGGAGTCTTGATCGGCTTCTTGCCGTTCGCCGACTGAGCGGAGGCGATCTTGGTGGCGGTCTTGCGCAGGACTGTGCCCAGCTCGCGCTCCAGGTTGCGCACGCCGGCCTCCCGGGTGTACTCGGAGGTGATGAGCTTCAGGGTGTCGTCGTCGATTGCGACCTCGTCCTCGCGCAGGCCGTTGCGGTCGCGCTGGCGCGGCCACAGATAGCCCTTGGCGATCGCGAGCTTCTCCTCGGAGGTGTAGCCGTCGAAGCGGATCACCTCCATGCGGTCCAGCAGGGGGCCGGAGATCGTGTCGGCGACGTTGGCGGTCGCCAGGAACATGACCTGGGAGAGGTCAAGCTCGACGTCCAGGTAGTGGTCTCTGAAGGAGTGATTCTGGGCGGGGTCCAAGACCTCTAGGAGCGCCGCCGAGGGGTCGCCGCGCCAGTCGGCGCCGACCTTGTCGACCTCGTCCAGGAGGATGACCGGGTTCATCGTGCCCGCGTCACGTAGGGCGCGCACGAGGCGACCCGGCAGCGCGCCGATGTAGGTGCGCCTGTGGCCTCTTATCTCGGCCTCGTCGCGGACGCCGCCCAACGACATTCTCACGAACTCGCGGCCGGTCGCCCTTGCGATCGACTCGCCGATCGAGGTCTTGCCGGTGCCGGGAGGACCGATCAGGGTCAGGATCGCGCCTGATCTGTTGCCGACCCGCCCGTCGGCCTCGATGTTCCGGTCCTGGCGCAGCTTGCGCACGGCCAGGTACTCGGTGATCCGGTCCTTGACGTCTTCGAGGCCGGCGTGGTCGGCGTCGAGGACCTCGCGCGCGGCGACCGGATCGAGATGCTCGTCTGAGCGCTTTGACCAGGGGACGGCGATCAGCCAGTCGAGGTAGGTCCTGATCATCGAGGACTCGCCGGTCTGCTCGCCCATGCGCTCCAGGCGCGAGAGCTCCTTTAGGGCCTGCTCTTTGACCGGCTCTGGCATGCCGGCCTCCTCGATCTTGGTCTTGTACTCGTCGGCGACCGAGGCGTCGTCCTCGCCGAGCTCCTTTCTGATCGAGTCCATCTGCTTGCGAAGGAAGTACTCGCGCTGTTGCTTCTCGGCGCCCTCTTGGACGTCCTCTCTGATGCGCTTTCTGATCTGCAGCTCGGCAAGGGACTCGCGTTGCAGCTTGACGGCCAGCTCGAGGCGCTCGGTCACGTCGAGGGTCCGCAGCAGGGAGACCTTCTGGTCGTAGGACAGGTTCGGGGAGTAGCCGGCCGAGTCGGCCAGCGAGCCGGGCTCGGCGATCGCCCGCAGGAACGCCGCGATGCGCCCGTCGTCGCCGCGCAGCTCGAGGATCTCCTCGACGATGGCCCTGTACTCGCGCTCCAGCTCCCTCGTCTTTTTGTCGGTCGGCTCGGCGTCTGGGCGCTCGTCGACCTCGACCCGCAGCTCGCCCCCTGGACCGGTCTGGGCGGCGCCGATCAAGGCCCGGTGCTCGCCCGAGAGCGCGACCGCGTGGCCGCCGCCGGGCAGCCTCAGCTTCTCTGTGACCTCGGCGATCGTGCCGACGTCCAGGAACTCGTTCTCGTGGCGCGGCACCAGGACCACACGCTCGTCCTCGCCGACCTCCTCGGTCAAGGTGATACCCATGTTCGGGAACACGACCGTGTCCTCCAACGGGATCAGCCTGAGCACGGGCTTGGGCTGTGACGGTTTGGCTTTGGCGGGGCTTCTTTTCGGGGTCTCTGGCGATGAAGGCATAGCTCACGGCTCCATACTTGCTTACGAAAGTGTAGTTAGTATAGCGCGGGTTCGTTGCACGCGCAAGTATTTCCGCGTCACCCCTGAAGCAGGTATTCCAGAGCCAAATTTGGGGCAGGCCCACATGTGGGCCTGCTGGAGAGCGCACATGATGTGCGCTCTCCCCGGACGGCACATGTGCCGTCCGGCAGACAGGTGCATGCACCTGTCTGAACCACAAAAAACAACTACTCGGGTGGGTCGAAGGTGACCTCGACGGTCTCCTCCTGGACGCGCTCCTCGGTCTCGGCGGAGGAGATGAGAGCGCGCTTGTCGGCGTCGAGCAGGGGGTCGGCGAAGAACGAGCGCGGCCAGAGCCGGCGCGCCCTCACGACGTTGACCTCGGCCGCGATCAGGACGACCTGGCCGCCGAGGTAGAGCCAGGCGAGCAGGCCAAGGACGAACGCGAACAGGCCGGACGTGGCCTGGGCGTGGCGGACGACGTGCTCGACGTAGTAGCCGCCGATGTGTTGCAGGATCTGCCACAGCACGGCGGCGACGACGACTCCGGGCAGCAGTTCGTGGGTGGCCACTTCCTCGGGGCTCAGGAACCGGAAGGCGGCGAAGAAGAGGGCGAGATTGAAGGCGAGCGCGAGCGCGACCCCGCCGATCACCGCGACCAGGCCGGCGGTCTGCGCCGCGACATAGCCGGCTACGACCGTGGAGACGACCAGCAGTACGCCGAGCACGGCGAACAGGGCAAGGCCGCGCAGTCGCCAGGTCAGAAAGCTTGGGCGGCGCTTGCGAGGGATGTGCCAGACGTGATGCATGGCGTTCTGGCTGGCGCCGACGACTCCCAGGCCGCCAAGGAGCAGGCCCACGACGCCGATCGCCAGGGCCGCCGGGTTGCCCGTCAGCGAATGGATGTTGTTCTGGAGCTGCTGGCCGATGATCGGGAACTGCTCGAGCGCCGAGTTCAAGACGTTCTGCTGGGCCGTCGCATTGCCTTCGAGGACGAATCCGAGCACGGTCACGAGCACGAGCAAGAGCGGGAACAGCGAGACGAACCCGTAGTAGGCGATCAGGGCGGCCAGTTTGCCGGCTTCGTCGTCGCCGAACTTCTTGACGACCGCCGCCACGAACGCGACCCGGCGGTGGCGCTGCTGGTGGTGGTCGAGCGCGTGCAGACGGTCGGCGATCGT
>DATJWI010000185.1:0-2908 GCA_035501375.1 Solirubrobacteraceae bacterium | reverse complement strand
ATTCCGCTCGGCGTCCTGGCCTGTGTCACGGGCGTATCGGGCTCCGGCAAGTCGACGTTGGTCAACGAGGTCCTCTACAAGGCCGCCTCCAATCGCCTGAACCGCGCGCGGGCGCGCGCGGGCGCGCACCGCACGATCAGGGGTCTCGACCAGCTCGACAAGGTGATCGCCGTCGACCAGTCCCCGATCGGGCGCACGCCGCGTTCGAACCCGGCCACCTACACCGGCCTGTTCGACGTGATCCGCGACATGTTCTCCAAGACCCAAGAGGCCCGCGCCCGCGGCTACAAGCCCGGCCGCTTCTCGTTCAACGTCAAGGGCGGTCGCTGCGAGGTCTGCAAGGGCGATGGTCAGATCAAGATCGAGATGCACTTCCTGCCCGACGTCTACGTGCCCTGCGAGCAATGCCACGGCAAGCGCTACAACCGCGAGACCCTGGAGGTCAAGTTCAAGGGCAAGTCCATCGCCGACGTCTTGGACATGCCGATCGAACAAGCCCTGCAGTTCTTCCAACACATACCCAAGATCAGGAGGCGCCTGGAGACCTTGAACGCGGTCGGGCTCGGCTACGTCAGGCTCGGCCAGCCCGCGACCACGCTCTCCGGCGGCGAGGCCCAGCGCGTCAAGCTCGCGACCGAGCTATCCAAGATCGCCACCGGCAAGACCCTCTACATCCTCGACGAGCCCACCACCGGCCTTCACTTCGCCGACGTCCAGCGCCTGCTCGACGTGCTTTCGAGGCTCGTCGCGGCCGGCAACAGCGTGATCGTGATCGAGCACAACCTCGACGTCATCAAGTGCGCCGACCGCCTGATCGACATGGGCCCCGAGGGCGGCGAGGAGGGCGGCATGGTGATCGCGGCCGGCACGCCCGAGGAGGTCGCCGCCGAGCCGGCCTCCCACACCGGCCGGTTCCTGTCCGAACTGCTGCCGGGTACGCCCGCGCGCGGCCAGGCCGCGAGCGGAGGAACTCAACGCAAACGGCGACGCGCGAAGGTCGCCGCGTGAGCGCCGGCGTTGCCGGCCAGGTCAAGCTGTGGGCCCAGAAGTGGCGCTGGTATGAGCGCAACTCCATGCCCTGGAACCGAGCCCAGATCCACTGGCAGATGCTCCGGCGCGAAGCGTTCATACGCTGGCCGGTCCACGGCAACGTGCTGGAGGCGCTGCGAGACGGGCGCTTGGAGGTCGGTCCGGGCGTGCTGTTGGAGCCGAACGTCTGGATCGCCGCGCCCGGCGCTGCGCGGATACGCATCGGCGCCGGCACTTTCCTGAACCAGAGCGTCATGGTCGCCGCTCAGGACCTGGTCGAGATCGGCCCGCACTGCATGCTCGCCAACGGCTGTTTCGTCAGCGACTCGAGCCACCGCTACGACGATCCCGAAAAGCCCGTGCCCTGGCAGGGCTTCGAGACCAAGGGCCCGACCAGGATCGGAGAGAACTGCTGGCTCGGCGCCAACGTCGTCGTAACCAGCGGCGTCACGATCGGCGACCGTTGCGTGATCGGGGCCAACAGCGTCGTCACCAAAGACGTCGAGCCCCACACCATCGCCGCCGGAGCGCCCGCCAAGGCAATCAGGCAGATCGAGCACGGCGAGGCCCCCGCAAACCAACCGGCGTCCTCGGATCGCCCGGCGCCGTCAGGCCACTCGGGCCTCTCGGGCGCGGTCTGACAGGCCCACGCTCAGCTCAGGCTCGCGCGCAGCTCCGCCAGCTCAGCCGGGTCGATCGAATAGGTGTGCTCTGGTCCCGGGTAGCGTCGCGCCCTTACATCCTCAGCGTAAGCGGTCACGCCCGCATCCATTTCGCGCTGGAGGTTTGCGTAGCGCTTGACGAACCGCGCGCCCAGGCCATCCCTGATGCCGAGCAGGTCGTGAAACACGAGCACCTGCCCGTCGGTGTCCGGTCCCGCGCCGATGCCGATCACGGGTATCTCGATCCGCGGCATCAGCTCGGCGGTGACAGCGGCCGGGATCGCCTCGAACACCAAAGCGAAACAGCCGGCGTCCTGCAGCGCCAGCGCCTGCTCGCCGATCTGGATGGCCGCGGCGGCCGTGCGGCCCTGGGCCTTCCAGCCCCCGAGCGCGGTCGCGGTCTGGGGCGTCAGCCCGACATGGCCCATCACGGGAATGCCGGCGCCCACGATCGCGCGCACGCGTGCCACCGAGGTCGGTCCGCCGCCCTCGAGCTTGACCGCCTCACAGCCCGCCTCCTTGACCATCCGCATCGCCGTGCCAATCGCCTGCTCGTCGGAGATCTCATATGAGCCGAACGGCAAATCGCCGACCAGCAGCGGCGTCTTCAGGCCGCGCCTGACGGCCCTGGCGAGCACGAGCATGTCCGCGAGGTCGACCGGCGTCGTGGAGCTGTGGCCGAGCACGGTCGTGGCAGCGGAATCGCCGACCAGCACCAGATCGACACCGGCGCTCTCGGCGGCGCGGGCGCTCGGATAGTCGTAGGCCGTGACCATCACGATCGGTTCGGCCAGGCGCTTCTTGTCGGCCAGCAACGGCAATGTCATCGGCAATCGTTTAAGCCCCGCCCACCCGGCAGGGGCTTGGACGGTCGATGCGTGGCTGGACATGATTTGCTCGGTTCCTCTCTGACGTCGGTTGACGCCCGCTGACTCTGGTCTCAGGCCAGCAGGGTCGCCACCTTGTCGTCGATTTCGATGATGCGATTGGTCTTCGCCTGCACGTGCACGACCCGCGGCTCGTAGCGGGCCAGCTCCGCCTCGTCGTACTGCCCGTATGAGATGACGATGATCGTGTCGCCCCGGTGCACGAGCCTGGCTGCGGCGCCGTTGATCTTCATCTCGCCCGAGCCCCTCACACCCGGGATCGTGTAGGTCTCGAAGCGCGCGCCGTTGTCGACGTCGACCACGTGGACCTGCTCGTACTCGAGCATGTCC
>DATJWI010000184.1:0-3982 GCA_035501375.1 Solirubrobacteraceae bacterium | reverse complement strand
ATACACAACCTGGCGGTCCTGGCCATGCGCGCCGTCTGCCGCATCCCCGGCGCTCCGGCTCTGTTGCGCCGGCGTTTGGTCCCGCACGACCCGGCGCTGCGCGTCCGGGCGCTCGGCTTGACCTTTGCCGGACCGCTCGGGGTCGCGGCCGGCTTGGACAAGGGCGGTGACTGGTTCGAAGGTCTGGGGCTGCTCGGCTTCGGCCACGTCGAGGTCGGCACCGTCACCGCCCAGCCCCAGGCGGGCAACCCGCAGCCACGCGTGTTCCGGATCCCGGGCGACCGGGCGCTCCTGAACAGGATGGGCTTCCCCAATCCGGGCGCGCAGACCGTCGCCGCGCGCCTCCGCGCTCGCCGGCCTGGCGGTTTGGTCCTAGGAGCGAATGTCGGCAAGAGCATGTCGGCGCCGGTCGAGTCCGCCGGGGCGGACTACCGCGCGAGCGTGCGCCAGCTGGCGCCGGTCTGCGACTACCTGGTCGTCAACGTGAGCTCGCCCAATACGCCCGGCCTGCGCGACATGCAGACGATCGGCTCGCTGCGACCGCTGCTCTTGGAGGTACGTCGGGAGCTGGCAGGCGCAGGCCTCCAGACGCCGCTGCTTGTCAAGATCGCGCCCGATCTTCCCGACGAGGACGTGGACGCGATCGCGGATCTCGCGCTCGAGTTCGAGCTGGACGGGATCGTCGCCGTGAACACGACCGTCGATCGAGGCGTCCTCTCGCGGCCCGCCGAGGTGTCCGCGATCGAGGGCGGGGGGATCTCGGGCCCGCCGCTGCAGCGGCGGGCGGTCGCGGTCCTGCGGCGCCTATACGATCGCGTCGGCGATCGCCTGGTCCTGATCTCGGTCGGCGGAGTCTCGACGCCCGAGGACGCCTGGGAGCGGATCGCCGCCGGCGCGACGCTCGTGCAGGCCTATACCGGCTTCGTCTACGGCGGGCCGGGCTGGCCCGCGCGGGTCAACAGGTACCTGGCACGCCGCGTCCACGAGGCCGGTTTGGCGTCGATCCAGGATCTCGTCGGCCGAGCCGGTCGAAGCGTCGCGATCGGCTCGCGCGGCGCCCAGTCTCAAGGAGATGGGCTGGCTGGACAGCCAAATGATGCGAAGATAAAAA
The DNA here is from genome assembly GCA_035501375.1 of Solirubrobacteraceae bacterium. Lineage (GTDB taxonomy): Bacteria > Actinomycetota > Thermoleophilia > Solirubrobacterales > Solirubrobacteraceae > Palsa-744. The sequence continues at coordinate 2,871 of DATJWI010000184.1, read as the reverse complement.
CCCCTGCAAACGAGCCACACCACCGTCCAGGAACCTCGACATAGGTGAACCTCAGGTCGAGGTTTAGATGAATTAATCGCGTTTCCCTTGATCGTCGTCGCGCGGCGTGTAGACTCGCCGCCCATGGCGACGGCGACCGACTTGGCGGGTCAAAAGCACACTGCGGCTCCCGAGCGGTCTCTCAATCAGCGTATGGACGCGCTTGCCCGGGCGAACCGCATTCGCACCAAGCGGGCCCAGCTCAAGCGCGATCTGAAGGCCGGTCGCCTGTCGATCCACGCGCTGCTGTTGAACCCGCCCGAGTATCTCGAGACCGCGAAGGTCTTCGACATGTTGCTTGCGGTACCCAAGTACGGTCGCGTCAAGACCAACAAGATTCTGGCCCACTGCCGGATCTCGCCGAGCAAGACGATCGGCGGTCTCTCCGATCGCCAGCGCAGCGAGCTGATCTCGCTTTTGCGCCGCTGATCTAGATCTCGGTGGCGACCTTCTCGCCTGCGTCCGCTTCGGTTGCACCGGTTACGGCAGGTCGTCCCGGTCACGACCGCGGCTCCAGCCGATAACGACATTAGGGTCAAGGCCATCGCACGCTTGTTCGTCATAACGGGCCCCTCCGGGGTCGGCAAGGGGACGCTGATCAGAGGCTTGATGGAGCGCGTGCCCCGGTTGCAGCTGTCGGTCTCGGCGACCACTCGTCCGCCGCGCCCAGGAGAGCGCGACGGGGTCGATTACCACTTCCTGAGCCGCGCCGAGTTCGACCGCAGGGTCGACGAAGGCGCCTTCGTCGAGCACGCCGACTACGCCGGTCGCAGTTACGGAACGCTGCGCTCCGAGCTCGAGGACCGTGTTCGGGCCGGAGTGCCGGTCGTCCTCGAGATCGAGGTCCAGGGCGCCAGGCAGGTGCGCATCGCCCTGCCAGAGGCGATCCAGGTGTTCATCGCCCCGCCGTCGCTCGCGTCCCTGCGTACCCGTCTGGTCGGCCGCGGGACCGACGACGGCGCCGAGGTCGAGCGTCGCCTGGCGGTCGCCGAGGGTGAGCTTGCCGCCCAGCCCGAGTTCGCCCACGTGGTCGTCAACGACCGCTTGGAGGATGCGCTCGCCCAGCTCACCGAGATCGTCGCGGCCGAACTCGACTAGTCACTACAATCGAAGCTTCAACCGAGAAAGGCCGAAGCCAAGTGATCTCACCCCGCATCGACAAGCTGCTCGACAACGTCGACTCCAACTATGCAAGCGTGCTCGTGGCGGCCAAGCGCGCCCGCCAGATCAACAGCTACTACCACAACCTCGGCGAGGGCACCTTCGACGAGTTCCCGCCGCCGATGGTCGAGACGGCGTCAAAGAACTACCTCACGATCGCCCTCGAGGAGGTAGCCGCCGGAAAGATCAAGTACACCTACAGGTGATCTGAACGCCGCAACACCGCGGCCGGGACTTGTGGGGTCGGCCAAGCGGCTCTAAAACGTAGGTCATGTCAAAGATCTTGCTCGGCGTCAGCGGCGGCATCGCCGCGTACAAGGCGCTCGAGCTGGTGCGCCTGGCGACGGCGGCCGGGCATTCGGTCAGGGTCGTGCAGACGCCGACGAGCAGGCGCTTCGTCGGCGCGGCGTCCTTCGAGGCGCTGACGGGCGCGCCGGTACTGGTCAGCGAGTTCGAGCGCGATCCCTCGAGGGGTGCCTTTCCGGACCGGAGCCGGGAGACACTCGCCTCCGGCGAGAATCCCCGTTTCGGTCAGCCGCTGCCAGCGCACGAACCGCTGAGCCACCTTGAGCTGGCCGCCGGCGCCGACGTCTACGCGATCGCGCCGGCCACGGCCAACACGATCGCCAAGCTGGCGAACGGCCTGGCCGACAACCTGCTGAGCAGCTGCGCTCTGGCCGCGCGCTGTCCGCTCGTGATCGGACCGGCGATGAACGACCGCATGTACGAGCACCCGGCTACGAAAGCCAATCTGAAAACGCTGCGCGCGCGCGGCGCCCACATCGTCGAGCCCGACGTCGGGCGCCTGGCCTCCTACGGCGAGCACGGTATCGGCCGCCTGGCCGACCCGGCCCGGATCCTGCGAGCCTGCGAAGCGGCCCTCGGCGGCGCTCCCGCTCCCGTGGAGGCCGCCTCGGACGCTACGCAAGAGGGCGAGAAGGGGCCGTGGAGCGGCCTCAGGGTGCTCGTGACCGCGGGCGGTACGCGCGAGCCGATCGACAGCGTCCGGTTCGTCGGCAACAGCTCGTCGGGGCGGATGGGTCTTGCCCTCGCAATGGCCGCGCGGGGGCGCGGCGCCGAGGTGACGGTGATCGCCGCCAACGTCGCGTTGCCGGCGCCGGCCGGCGTCGCCTGGCGTGAGGTGCGCACGGCGGCCGAGCTACGCGAGGCCTGCACGCTCGAGTTCCCGGCCGCTGATGTGCTCTTGATGGCGGCCGCCGTCGCCGACTTCAGGCCGGCCACGCCCGCGGCCGGCAAGATCAAGAAGGACGGTCGTGAGGGTCTGAGCGTCGAGCTGGAACCGACCGTCGACGTGATCTCAGAGCTGGCGACTCACAGACGCGCCGACCAGACGCTGATCGGGTTCGCCGCCGAGCACGGTGAGCGCGCGCTCGAGCAGGGCCGCGCCAAGCTCGCCGGCAAGGGCCTCGACGCTGTCGTCGTCAACGACGTTTCACGACCGGACATCGGCTTCGAGGTCGATGACAACGAGGTCACGATCGTGACGGCCGCCGGCGAGCGCCACGTGCCGCGCGCCGCCAAGGCCCGGGTCGCCGAGGCGATCCTCGATGCCGTCGAGCGTCTACGCGCCGAGGAGCGCGAGCGGCCGCCGCGGACGGCGGGCCTCGGTGCGAGCCGATGACGGCCGCAGAACCCCGACGGGATGATGGG
>DATJWI010000183.1:0-2139 GCA_035501375.1 Solirubrobacteraceae bacterium | reverse complement strand
AGAGCACCACGGCGTACGCATCCAGGACAGCGCCCTGATCGCCGCCGCCACGCTCTCGCACCGCTACATCGCCGACCGCTTCCTGCCCGACAAGGCGATCGACCTGGTCGACGAGGCCGCCTCCAAGATCAGGATCGAGATCGACTCGGTGCCGACCGAGATCGACGAGGTCAACCGCCGGGTCATGCAGCTCGAGATCGAGCTGACGTCTCTGCGCAAGGAGAAGGACGAGTCCGCCGCCCAACGGCGTTCGGCGATCGAGTCCGAGCTGTCCGAGCTGCGTGAGCGCTCCGCTGAGATGACCGCCAAGTGGGAATCCGAGAAGCAGGCCCTCCAGGGAGTCACCGAAACCAAAGAACGCTTGGAGACCGCCCGCGTCGAAGCCGAGCGCGCCGAGCGCGAAGCCGACCTGCAGCGCGCCGCCGAGCTGCGCTACGGCCAGATCCCAGAGCTCGAAAAGACCCTCGCCGAGCACGAATCCGCCGAGCGCGAGCGCACCGAAGGTTCGGCGAGCGATGCCGGCGCCGGCAGTGGGCCAGACGACTCCGGGCCGGGCGCGCCGGGCCGGGCGGGCGGGGTCCAGTTCCTCAAAGACGAGGTCGACGCCGACGACATCGCCGAGGTCGTCGCGCGCTGGACCGGTATCCCCGTTTCGCGCTTGTTGGAGGGCGAAACCGAGAAGCTGATCCACATGGAGTCTCGCCTTCACGAACGCGTCGTCGGCCAGGACCAGGCGATCGACGCGGTCGCCACAGCTTTGCGCCGCTCGCGCGCCGGCCTGCAGGACCCCGACCGTCCGATCGGCTCGTTCCTGTTCCTCGGCCCGACCGGCGTAGGCAAGACCGAGCTGGCCAGGGCTCTTGCCGAGTTCATGTTCGACAGCCAGGACGCGATCGTCAGGATCGACATGTCCGAGTACATGGAGAAACACTCCGTTTCGCGCCTCGTCGGCGCTCCCCCCGGCTACGTCGGCTACGAAGAGGGCGGCCAGCTGACCGAGGCCGTCCGCCGGCGCCCCTACTCCGTCGTCCTCTTGGACGAGATCGAGAAGGCCCATCCCGACGTCTTCAACACGCTCCTCCAGGTCATGGACGACGGCCGCCTCACCGACGGCCAGGGCCGCACCGTCGACTTCAAGAACACCGTCCTGATCATGACCTCCAACCTGCCGGTCGGCGCCGACCCAGACAGCGACGGGCCCGACTCTTCCGGGGCCGGGGGCGGCGCGCGGACCTCCGGAGACGGCGCGACCGCTGAGGGCGCGGAGGCCGACGGCGTGGCGGCCGACGCGAAGCTGCGCACCGAACTGCTCCAGTACTTCAAGCCCGAGTTCGTCAACCGCCTCGACGACATCGTCCGCTTCCATTCCTTGACGCGCGAGCAAATAGGCGAGATCGTCGACCTCCAGGTCGCTGGCGTCGTCGCGCGCGTGCGCGAGCGCGGGGTGAAGGTAACGCTGACAGATTCCGCCCGCCGGCTGATCGCCGACCGTGGCTACGACCCGACCTACGGCGCCCGGCCGCTACGGCGCGTCATCCAGAAGCAGCTCACAGACCGCTTGGCGTTGGCGCTGCTGGAAGGCGAGCTGCGCGAAGGGGACTCGGTGGTTGTGGACGCGGTCGGCGGGGAGCTGGCGCTGGAGAAGGGCGCCACGTCCACTGTGACCTGAGCGCGCTGCTGGCCGAGCCGGAAATATAACACGCCGGTTTAGTGCAGCGTGTGTTAAACGTATCACCATCAGATAGCGTCGTGTCCAATGTACGCGGCGGCTTGGCCGTCACGGTGGGAGTAGTTCGTCAACCGGTCTTGAACTTGACGTCTTTGCCCACGGCCTGCCCCGCGCCGTTGGACGCCACGATCCTATAGTGGTACGTAGTCTGCGATTGCAGGCCGGTGATCGCCTCGTCTATGGACTGAGGTTTGCTGTCCGATTCCAGGCTCGCGTCAGGTACCGGCACGCTAGTACCGTAGGATTTGGTGGTTCCGTATTCCAGGTGATACGTCGTTTCCCCGCCACTTGGTTCGATAAACGCGTTGAGCATCGCACTATTGGATGTGACGGACGTTGCTGGTTCCGTCTTCGCCACTGGCGCACCAAAGCTCGTCGCGAAAGCGGCATCGAGTTCGGCGGGATCTTCC
>DATJWI010000182.1:0-9526 GCA_035501375.1 Solirubrobacteraceae bacterium | reverse complement strand
GAGTGCTCGAAGGCGATGCCGAGGACGCCGGCCGGGATCGAGGCGACGACGATCAGCCAGGCCAAACGCTCGGTTTGGGTCTGGACGCGGCGCGTGGAGAGCGTCCTGAAGAAGGCGCCGACGATCTGGACCCAGTCGCGGCGGTAGTAGAAGAGCAGGCCGAGCGCCGAGCCGACGTGCAGCATCACGACGAAAGCCAGCCAGAACGATTCCGACTCCGACTGGGCGTCCACGAGCGAGTTCCAGCCGAACAGGGTCGGGAACAGGACGGTGTGGCCGAGGCTGGAGATCGGGAACAGCTCGGTGGCGCCCTGCAAGATCCCGAGCACGATCGCCTGAAAGTAGGTCAAAGCCGAGCTGGCGAGGAGCATCGCGCGACAGCTTACGGGGCCACCTGGACGCCGACGCCGCGCGAACTCGCAGATGAGCGCTTTCTCATATGCGCGGCCATAGCCAGCCGCGCCGGCTTGGCGATCCAGCCGGAGCGGCTTCACCGATCGTTCACACGATCGTCCCCAACTGGTCACAAAACGCGCCATTTGCAGGGCAAAATGCGAGACGTACAGATAGAGAGATACGACAGAGGAGCAACGATGACCCTCACCGCATCATGGGCCGCCAACGAGCGGCTCTGCCGAGTCGACATGCACTGTCACTCGACCGCCTCGCAGGTCTCCAAGCTCGGCGTACAGCGCGCCGCCGGCCTGCCCGAGTGCGCCACCCCGCCCGAGGAGGTCTACGAGCTGGCCAAGCGCCGAAACATGGACTTCGTGACGATCACCGACCACGACACGATCGCCGGGGTCCTCGAGATCGCCGACCTGCCGGACGTGTTCGTCTCCGAGGAGCTGACCGCCCACTTCAGGAACGAGCCGAGCATGGCGATCCACGTGCTCTGCTACGACATCGACCTCGACGACCACGAATGGCTGCAAGGCCACCGCCACGATGTCGAGCTGTGCGCCGCCTACATGTACGAGCGCGAGATCGCCTGTGCCCTCGCCCACCCCTACTACGCCGTCGACTCGCCTTTGACGCCTCGTCACAGGCGCAGACTGGCCGAGCTGTTCGGAGTCTGGGAGGTCCGCAACGGCGCCCGCGCGCCCGAGCTGAACAGGCCGGCCGCCACGTACGCCGCCACCCGAGAGACGATCGGCATCGGCGGCTCCGACGACCACGCCGGGATCGACATCGGACGCACCTACACCGAGACGCCGGCTGCTTCCTCGCCGCCCGAGTTCCTGGCCCACGTGCTTGCCGGCCGTGCCCGTGCGGGCGGCGCCCAGGGCAGCGCCGCCAAGTGGGCCCACTCCGCGATCGTCCTGGCGGCCCGCTCCCTGGCGCCTCGGCGTCGCGACGGGATGCCTGCGGCGGGCGCTGACGGCTCTCTGAACGGAGCTGTTCGCGCGCGCGCGAACGCCGCCAACGAGATATCGCAGGGACCCCCCGACACGACCACCCCAGACGAGGCCCCCCACGCGCGCGCGAATGCCGCCAACGAGATATCTCAGGGACCCCCCAACACGACCACCCCAGACGAGGCCCCCCACGCGCGCGCGAATGCCGCCAACGAGATATGTCGTGGGGCCGCCGTCACGACCCCCACGAACCAGGACCTACGCGCGCGCGCGAATGCCGCCAGCGAGACACACCAAGAGACCTCCACCACGACCAGCCCCAACCAGGCCCCCCACACCCGCGCGCGTACGGTCGCAAAGCCGCCAAGCGCTTACCGCCCGGACCCGAGGCGCGTTATGACGATGGTCAGGAGGCTGCTGCGCGAGGGCGACGCACGCCAGGGCGCCACGAACAGGGCACACGGCGAGGATGGCCTGGTCGGCGCGGTCTCGCCGGAGGACGCCAGATGCCTGCTCGGCGCGTGGCTGTCAGCGGTCGGGCTCGACCACCTGGACACGGACGGCTTGATCGCGTACATGCAGCACGAGGACTTCAGCCATGGCGACCTGTACCGCAAAGCGTGCCGGGCGCACGAGCGCAAGCTGCGCGAGGCGGTCGAGCTGGCGCTGGAGGCGGCGAAAGGCGAGGCCGGCATGACGGCCGCCGCCGAGGGACTGTTCGGGGGCTGCATCGCGGCGATCCCGTATGCGCCGGCGAGCGCGTTCCTGGCCAACGAGCAGACCAAGCTCGCCAGGCTCCCTTACGACGAAGAGCCGGAGATCCGGCGCGTTGCGATCCTGGCCGACGGGATCGGCTCGACGCACGGCGTCAGCCGCACGATCGAAGAGATCAGGGAGAGAGGCGTGGAGGGCTACGAGATCGAGGTGATCGGCACCGATCCGCATGTCGACAAACGCCTGTCGGCGGTCGCCGAGATCGACGTGCCCTATTACCCAGGCCTCCAGATCGGAGTGCCCAGCTTGCCCGCGGCGGTGCAAACGCTCGCGGACGGGGCCTTCGACGCGATTCACGTGTGCTCGCCGGGGCCGGTCGGCGCGGCGGGCGCACTGCTCGCCCGAGCCCTCGGCCTGCCTCTGATCGGCAGTTACCACACCGAGCTGACCGCCTATGCCCAGCTGCGCTCGCAGCGCCCCGAGCTGGCGGGCGCCATGGCCCTGGCCGTCGGAACCCTGTACGGGGCGTGCGACGTCGTCCTCTCCCCCAGCGCCGCCTCCGACGAGGCGCTCGCCGAGATCGGGGTGCCGGCCGAAAAGGTTATGCGCTGGGACAGAGGCGTCGACACCGCGCGCTTCGATCCGGCGCTGCGCGACCCGACGCGGCTGCTGTGCGGGCGCCCGGCTGGCCCGGTGGCCGGCTCTCCGGCGGACACTGGTCTGGACGACTCCCCGACGGACCCCGACTCGCGCGCGCGCGAATGCGCCGAGGCGATCAACGTGATGTACTCGGGCCGGATCACCCGTGAGAAGGGCGCCGAGCTGCTGGCCGAGACGTTCAACGAGGCGCGCAGGCGCGGCGGACCGGATATCGGCCAACGTCTGCATCTGGTCCTGGCTGGCGGCGGACCAGAGCAGGAGCGCCTGCGCGAGCTGGTCGGCGCCGAGCACGTCACGTTCCTGGGCTGGCTGTCGGGCCACGACCTGGCCCGGGCTTACGCGTCGGCTGACGTGTTCCTGTTCGCGAGCGCGACCGACACGTTCGGCCAGGTCATTCTCGAGGCCCAGGCCTCGGGCCTGCCCGTCGTGGCGGTGGCCGAGGGCGGGCCGACCTCGCTGATCGAGCAGCGCGTCAGCGGCCTGTTGTGCCCGGCCGACGCCAAGCATCTGGCGGACGCGGTCCTGGAGGTCGCCGGCTCGCCGCTGTTGAGGGAGCGGCTGACCCGAGGGGGCTTGGCGGCGGCGCGAGGGCGTACGTGGGAGCTGGCGCTGGCGCGCCTAGGCGAGGGGTATGGCCGGGCACTCGCCCAGGCCGAGCCTGGCCGCCTTGCGCCCGCCCACGCCGCCTGAGCGACGTCCGCCCGCGCGCGACCAATCTGGCACCGCGTTGCCGCACGGCCGCCCGTGCGGCAAGCGCCGGCCGCGCGCACTACTCGAGTTCGACCTGTGGGGTCCCGTCCGCTGGGACGAGCGCGGCGAGCTTGTCGACCGGGCGCCGCAGTCGGCTGACCAGCCAGGCGATCGCGATGACCGCCAGGGAGATGGCGACCACCCATCCAAGTTCGGTGGGGCCAAGGCCGACGTACTTCAAGCCGGAGGCGGTCACCACGAACATGATCGCCGGCCTGATGTAGCGGTCGGGGGCCCTCGAGGAGAGCATCGAGCCGACGAACACGGCCGGCATGCTGCCGAGGATCAACGAGGTCGTCACGCCGATCTCGACGTGACCGAAGGCGAGCGCGCCGAGCGCCGCGGCAAGTGTCAGCGGCACGGCCTGGCTCAGGTCGGTGCCGACGAGCTGGTTGGCGCCGAGCATCGGATACAGGAACAGCAGCATCACGATCATCAAGGAACCGGAGCCGACGGAGGTCATGCCGACGATCAGGCCGCCGACGACTCCGATCGCGATGGTGCGCAGGGGATGCACCTCGATGTCGTGGACGACGCCCTTGCGTTCGTGGCCGCCCCTGCGGTCCATGAAATAACGCAGCGCCATCGCGGCGGCCCCCAGGAGCAGCGCGGTGCCAAGCGCTATCTCGATGTTCGATTGCGCCGTCTTGGCGTGGGTCATCAGGCTCAAGAGATAGGCCCCGAGGAAGGCCGCCGGCACCGAGCCGAGAACCATCCAGCCGACCAAGCGATAGTTGACCGTGCCCTTGCGCATGTGCACGGTCGCTCCGACCGGCCGCATGAAGACTGCCGCGACCAGGTCGCTGGAGATCGCCGACGAGGGCGTGATCCCGAACAGGAGGATCAGCATCGGCGTCATCAGCGCGCCCCCGCCGGCGCCCGTCAAGCCGACCAGGAAGCCGACGATCGCGGCGCCCAAGACGATGTACAGGTCGATATGCATCGCGCGCACCATACCACAATCCTCACGTTTTGGGTGGGGTTGATGCGATCGGTTATGGAGGCATTGTCTGGACGCGTGGGCGCGTTCTTCCGCGATCTCGGCGCATGGCGCCCACCGCAGCCTCGACCCCCCACTCGCGGGTATGTCGCGCGCGCGACATACCCAGACATACCCGCGACATACCAGAACGTGGCTCTCTTACTTCGAGACGCTGAAGATCGAGGTTTCGAAAGAGCTGACCTTCGGTAGGCCGGCGTAACCGAGGTGGGGCAGGCCGAAGATGTCCTCGATGGTTCGCAGCAAAGAGAAGTGGTTGTACGGTTCCTGGCTGACACCGCCGCCCTTGATGAACGGCGACAGCAGCAGGGCGCCGACCTGGCCGCCGCCTTCCGGCCCGAGCCCTGAGCTCGAGGCCGGCAGGTTCGGGAACTGGGGCTGCCCGCAGCAGGAGCTCGAGTCGGCGTAAGTTCCGGTCGAGGGCGCCTGATCGACTGTGATCACGAGCAGGCCGTTTTCCTTGTAGGCGGCCGAGCCTGTGATCTGCGGGACGACCTTCTTGAGAAACGGTTCGGCGCCCGCGAGCCCCGCCGGCGCGCCCGGCGCGCAGGGCGTCGGGCTGGCGTCGTGGCAGAGACCCGGAACGATGTAGGCGAAGCTGGGCGTGCGGTTAGGGGCTCTGAGATCGCCTGCGAGTTCGCTCAGGCCGACGTCGTCGGCTTCGCAGGCCGGCGCTTGCACGATCGAGCCGAAGTAGACGAACGGGTTGCGCCAGGTCGCGTATGACTGTCCAGGCGGAGGGATCGCCCCAGAGGTGGGGTCGGACGCGCCGAGCGCCGGATGCCCGCAGGGGCCGTCGGAGCCGCCCGGGTACGCGGAGGCGCCTTCGCCGATCCCTTCGACGTAGGCCCGCCACGGCGTGTGCTTGGCCGAGAGCTGACCTGGCAGCGTCTTGGTGGAGCTTGGATAGACGCAGCCGTTGCCGGCGACCTGTTCGTCGGCGCCGACGGTGGCCGGCGCGATGTTGGCGTAGGTCGGGCAGTTGGCCGCCGTTTCGAGGGTCGGGCCCTGACCGCTGAGCAAGGCGATCCCATCGGCAAGCCCCTGATGGGCGATGGCGTAGTAGCGCACCAGCAGCTCGCCCTCGTGCTCGAGCGTCTTAGCCAGGTAAGGCGAAGTCGACGAGGGCCCGAACACGGAGGCGTAAGGCTGGTCGGCGAGCATGACGACGAACACGTGCTTGACCGACGACAGCTTCGCGGCGCCGCCACCCGAGCCCGACGAGCCGCCTCCGCCGCCCCTCTTCCCACCTGAGCTCGCTGGTTTGGGGGAGCTTCCCCCGCCGGACTTTTCCGAGCCCGAGCCTGGGCCTGAGCCGGAGGAGGAGGAGGAGGAGGAGGAGGAGGAGGTAGGGGTCGACGCCGCGGGCGTAGGTTCGGCTTCGGCCGGCGGGGGTTCACCTGCTCCAGACCCGGACGGGGACGTCGCGGACGGGGACGTCGCGGATTTAGCCGGCGCGGCTGCCGGCGAGGCCGCCGGCAGAACGAGCTTCACGCGGCGGCCGGTCGCGGCCAGCGTGCTCGAGCCGGGCGATCCGGCGACGCCGCCAATGATTACGCCGAAGCCGAGGAACATCAGGACGAGCGCAGCCGAGACCTTCGCCGAGGGCAGGCGCAGGCCTGACAGCGACAGGCCGAACCACCTGGGGGAGCGTCCGCCGTTCGGCATCGAGGACACGCCCCCGGGGGGCGGCATGGCAAGCGAACCGGACGCGGCTGGCGACTGTGCGAGCGATCCGACCGGTCCGGCGACCAGCCTTTCGAGCGCCGCCTGCTCGCGCTCCGAGCTTTCGCGTAGTCCGGCCAGGACGCCCTCCAAGAGCGGGCCGCGTGCGCCGCAGCGAGCGCCACACTCCAGGCAGTAGCGCTGACCGGCCTGCCTGGGGGCGGAGCACTCCTGGCAGAGGCCCGGGCGATCGACGCTCGCCGTCAACGTTTCGTCCTCAGCCGCCCGCGGGCGGACCGAGCAGGGCCTCCATCACCGCCGTCGAGTCATTCGTGCCCACAGCGGGTGGCGCCCCCGCCTCGGCTACGGGCGCCGACGCAGGCGTCGACGCGCGCTCCATCAACGTGGCGCCGCACTGCCAGCAGTAGAGGGCGCCGCGACTGTGGGGGGCGCCACAGCTTGGGCAATTCCCGGCGCTGCCGGACTCCTCGAGGCGCAGCAGCCGCTCGATCTCGGCCAGCTCGGCATCGCGCTCCTGCAGGACTGCGGCCCGGCGCACGAGCACGTCGAGCCTGAAGTGGTCTCTGATCGCCATCTCATAGGTCAGGCCGCCCAGGTCCCAGTGCAGCTCGGCGACCTGCTCGGCCAGGGCGTCGCGGCGGCGGCGAAGCTCCGAGCGTCCCGCCTCTCCAGGCCCGTCCGCGGGGCTTGACACCGGATGACTGCCCAAAGGCCCGTCCGCGGGGCTCGACACCGGATGACTGCCCAAGGACCCGTCCACGGTCCTATCGCCCCCGGTTGCCGTGTCGTCGAGCATCTCCACGACGGCTATCCGGTGGAGACTACGTTCGGGAGGTTCTTCGATTCCTGCTCGTAGCTCTTGCCGTGCTTCTTGGCAAGGTTTTCGACGGCCGACGGCGGCGCGGGATGACTCTCGTTCGCCCCGGCGCCTTTCGAGGAGCCCGCGCCTGCGGAGCCTTTATTGGCCGAGCCGCCCTTTGAGCCGTTCGACGGTCCGCCCTTGGCTGCCGGTTCGGTTGTCGCTGGCGTGGTTTCGGTGGCCGCGCCCGCGCCTGCGCCCGCGGCCGGCGCCGGCTGGGAGACGCTGATGATCTGGGCTGGCGCGTTGGACTGCTTTGAGAATGTGCTGGAGCGACCGATCAGGACGCCGACGCCCATCGCCAAGAGCAGGACGCCGACCCCGGCGAGCACGGTTACGGCGTTCCCGCGCTTGCCCGCGTCGGCGGGACCGGCGCCGTAGCCCGGGGGCGCTGTCGGCGGCGATGCAGCGCTCTGGGACCGGGAGGACCCGCCGGTCTGGAGCCCGCCAGATCCGCCCAGCAGGACGCTGCTCATCGGGAAGCGCCGCTCGCCGCACTCCAGGCAGTAGCGCTGATCCTCGGCCAGGACCACACCGCAGGCCGGGCACGACTGGCCCGATCCGGCGACGGCCAGGGAGGCGGGCCCAGCGGTCGCTGGGGGTGTGGTTCCGGAGCGCTCGGCGGGCGTTGGGGACGTGGTTCCGGAGTGCTCGGTGGACGCTGGGGGTGTGGTTCCGGAGCGCTCGGCGGGCGTTGGACCGGCCGGGGCCTCGGAGGTGGGTCCGGCAGATGCGGGGACCGGACTTGCGATCGACTCGGTGGACACGTTTGTGGTGGTCGCCGGGGGAGGCTTGTCTTCGATAGGGGGTGCTTGCTTGACGGAAGGGAACGCTGACGCCGGGCAGGCGCCGCCCGAACGCTGGGCGCGCTTGCCTATACGGTCGCTTCCACGGCCCGCTCAGACGTAACGATCTTGTGAAGGCGAGGCTCTGGAGATCGCTCACCGGAGGGCGCCCACAGGGTCGCCACGGCACACTGGGCCGCGGCTTAAGGTTTTCTACCCTGTCAATTGTGAAGACTTGTTACTTTAGGAAAGGTGACAAAACGGTGCAGTAGGTTTTCTTAACCTACTTTTTTCGACCCATCCTCCGCCTCCGCCGAGACCGCCCTCATCTCCCCGCCGAGACCGCACCGGCACAGAGACCGCCCTCATCCCCCCGCCGAGACCGCCCCCGGCACCCGGCGCCCCGGCACCCGGCACACCACCCGGCACACATCGCACGCGCGCGCGCGGACATCCAGACACCGCAACCGAGCACAGCCGCGGCAAGGCCCGACCGAGAGCGCTACTGACCAGGCAGAAGACCGCGCGCAGTCAGCAGCGCCAGCACCTGGTCGACCTCGGAATCGACGCTCTCAGAACAGGTGTTGAGCACGAGGTCGGGAGCGATGGGCGCCTCGTAGGGGGCGCCGACGCCGGTGAGACCGGTGAGCTCGCCTGAGCGGGCGCGGGCGTAGAGGCCCTTGGGGTCGCGCTCCTCGCACTCCTCGACGGGGGTGTCGACGAAGACTTCGATGAAGTCGAGCTCGTCGTCGGCGTGCAGGGCGGCGGCGGCCAGACGATCGGCCGCGTAGGGGCTGACGAGGCTGACCAGGGCGATCGTGCCGGACTCGGCCAGCAGGCGCGCAACGTGGGCGGTGCGGCGGACGTTCTCGCGGCGTGCGGCGTCGTCGAAACCGAGATCGCCGTTGAGGCCATGTCTGAGGTTGTCGCCGTCGAGCAAAAACGAAGGGCGTCCGGCGAGCACGAGCCGCTCCTCGACCGCGGCGGCGACGGTGGACTTGCCGGCGCCGGGCAGACCGGTGAACCAGACGGTCGCGCCGGTGTGTCCGAGCAGCTCGACGCGGCGGGCGCGCGTCATGCGCGAGCCTTGCCAGCGCACGTTGGGGCTGCGCTCGGTCCTGACCTCGGCGCCTGCTCCGGCCGCGACCGCGTCGACGGCGCGCTCGCCGGGCTCGGTCTCGGTGTCGAGGATGACACCGGCGGCGACGGTGGCGTTGGTGTCCTGGTCGATCAGGATCAGGCCGCCGGTGACGCGGTTGCGCCGGTAGGAGTCGAAGGCGAGCGGGCGCGCGAGCTGGAGGCGCACGCGGGCGAGGTCGTTGAGCTCGAGCGGGCGAGTGGACTCGTCGCGGTGCAGGGTGTCGACGTCGATGTGGTAGCGGACGTCGAGCGCGCCGACGGGCACGGTCGTGGTCGTGTGCTTGAGCAGGTGCCGGCGCCGGGGGTCGAAGGGCTGCTCGGACATCCAGCAGAGCAAGCACTCGAACGTGCTGGAGACGGTCGGCTGGTTGTGTGCGCGCACGATCATCGAGCCGCGTCCGGCCTCGATGTCGTCCTCCAAGCGCACGGCGACGGACATCGGCGCGAAGGCCTCGGCCAGGGGGCCGTCGAAGGTGTCGATCGACGCGACGCGCGAGCGCTGGCCGCCGGGGAGCACGACGACATCGTCCCCGGGTCGCAGGGCGCCGCCGGCGAGCTGACCGGCGAACGCGCG